>NZ_JBYIQW010000059.1:0-45421 GCF_057707815.1 Actinacidiphila sp. bgisy160 | reverse complement strand
ATGGGCTCGCCATGAAACGTGCAGCATCGACGGCATGGTCGCGAGGCTGAGGGGCTGCGCGTTTCACGCGCCGCCCGACGTTGACTGAGAGCAAGGTCGGGCCTTCCGAGGACAGCGGGACGCGAACGGCGGACCGACCACCGGAAATCCCGACGCGCGCACCCTCCGCGAGTGCGCGCGTTTCCTGGCGCACTTCGCCCGTACCCAAGCACGACCGATGTGAGCAGGACGTGAGCGATGCTCGAAGTGCCCAGCTCAGGGGGTGCGAGCCGCCGGATCGGGGCCCGGGTTCTCCGGCGGGTACAGCACGATGGCGGCGAGGGAGCGGGCCAGCCCCTCCCAGCATCGAGGGTCCCAGCCCGTGAGGTGGTGCCAGCGATCCAGCCGGTAGGACACGGTGTTGGGGTGCAGATGCAGGACCGCGGCACTCGCGCTGATCGAGAAGCCGTTGTGCGCGAAGGCCAGGACGGCCTCGGCGAGGCGTGGGTGGCTGCGCGGCACCGTGGAGCGCACGAGGGGGGCCAGCCGATCACGCTGGGGCAGGAGGGTGGCGATGAGCCACTTGTCGTCGAAGGAAACGGTGCACCCCCGTTCCCGGGCGACCACGAGTGCCCGTTCCGCGTCGCCGATGCTCTCCGCGGCACCCGCAAGTCCGGCCCTGGGCATGCCGATCCCGGCCACCGGGTCGACTCCCGCGGGCAGCAATTCGCCGGCGTCCGCGATGATCACGCCTTGCGCCAGGATGACGACGCGCTCGCCGTGGATCACAGCGTGCAGCGTGCCGCCGTCCGCGTGCAGCTTCCGCCGCAAAAGGTCGAAATGGGTGTCGGACCAGGCTTCGACGGGTGCGCACACGGCCTGGAAGGAGGCGTAGGGGTCGAAGTCCAGAGCCCGCGCCATGCACAACCCGTCCTCGCCCTGCGCGCCGTCGGCGTAGAGGGCCCCGATGAATCGGTGCCGAAGTTCGACGAGAGCCGTTTCCCTGCCCCGGCTCGTCTCGGTGTAGCCCTCGGCCACAGCGCCGCACATGTGCTGCACCCATGCCCAGGCCTGGTCCACCAGTTCCAGCAGGGCGAGCAGGGCCGCCGCATTCCTGTTGCGGGCCTCGCGGCGCAGCATGCCCCACAGATGCCGGTAGCCGATGTGGAAGCCAGTGATGACGGCTTCCATGGGAACGAACTGCCGGGCCCGCCTTCGTCCGAGTTCTCGGGCAGCCTCGATCTCGCGTCCGGTGGGCGGTCGCCTCTCCTGGAGCGAGGCGAGGAATGCCTGGTACTGCTCCAGCACCGCCTTCTCGTGGTCGGCGCGTGGCATCGCTTCGAACGATCCGACCTGGCCGCGGATGTCGTCCACGACGGCAGGCACCAGATCACCGATCTCCCGAGTTGCCCATCGGTAGAGCGAGGAGAGCTCCACGGCAACGGCATCATCAGTGCTCGGGAGATCCGCTTGTCGTGCGCTCACGAGAATCCTGGCCCTTCGAACGGATGACGATTTCCACCGTACCTCAGCACGTCATGCCTCCTCCCCGGTGCGCAGTCGCGTGATCCGTCTCTGATTCCGTGCAGGAATTCATTCGGCCGGGCCTCCTCCGCGCTGCGATCGCATATCCGGAAAACGCGTCGGCCACGAAGGGAAACCCTCCGCCCGGCCCGGGTCCCGAGCCCGGTCGGCACGTGTCCCGGCAGCGCGGCACCATGCCTTGACGCCGAACAAAACGATACGTATCGTTTTGGCATGGCACTGGAATTCTCCTCGGGACCGCCGACCGGTGGGCCGCGGTCCGCAGCGAAGATCCTCGACGCGGCGCGGGATGTCCTGTCGGCACAGGGCTACCCGGCACTGACCATCGAAGCCGTCGCGGCCGCCGCCGGCGTCGGCAAGTCGACCATCTACCGCTGGTGGCCGAACAAGGAAGCCCTCGTCGCCGACGCCCTCGCCGAGATCTTCCGGGCCGAGGAGATCCCCGACGTCGGCGACACCCACGCCGAACTGCGCCACGCCGTCGACATGACCATCGACAACTACACCAACGAGGACATCGCGGCCTCACTGCCCGCCCTCGCCGCGGGCCTCCTCCCCCACCCCGAACTCATGACCCGTTTCCGCGAGACCTTCCTCCGCCGCAAACGCGAGAACATCGCCGCCGCGCTACGCCGCGGCATGCGCCGCGGCGACCTCCCCGGCGACCTCGACACCGACCTCGTCCAGGACATCTGGGCCGGCACCATCCTCTACCGGCGCCTCATGACCGACACGCCCACCGACACCGCCCTTGCCGAGCACCTCACCAGGCTCGTCACCGAAAACGGCTCCCACTTCGCGCTCCGCGCGGCCGAGCCCTCCGCGTGAACCCGGCACCCGCCGCCCCGGCCGCGGCGATCAATGAGTCGGGGTGGGCTCCTGTGATTTCCACAAGGATGCCGGCCTGGATTCTTCGGTCTTCCCTCTACCCCCGTGACGGGAGATGCGAAAAAATGGGGACGAAGCCTTTTCCATCCCGGCTGAAAGCGACCGCATTTCACTGACGGCCGGGCCCTCGATCCGCGGACGGAATCGAATGCGGATGGGCGGGCCAGAGAAGTCGAACCGGGAGCCAGTGAATGCCCCCCCTGCCCCGTAGCCTGAAGGCCGGCGTCGCGGGCCGGAAATCGTGAGCATGGTCATCCGCCGGCTCGCCGAGCACTGGGGGAGCTTGCGCCTCCGGCTGACCGGCATATTCGGCGTGATGTTCTTCCTGGCCGTCGCCGTGGTGCTGGGTGTCACCGTGCTGCTGGTCTACCGCTTCCGCCAGACCCACCCCGGAGCGTCCTTCCCTTCCTACGTGAAGATGCGTCCACCTCTCACTCCGCAGCAGCAAGCGCAGTTCCAGGAACAGGCCAGGTGGCTCGCGGCTGCCCAAAGCACGGACACGCGTGCCGACATGTTGTGGATGCTGAAATGGGGATCGCTCGTAGCCACGGCCGTGGGAGGCGCGGCCACTGCGGCAGGCTGGGTGGCGGCCGGCCGGCTGCTGCGGCCGCTGACGCAGATCACCGGAACGGCCGAACGCGTCGCCGAAGGGACCCTGCACCAGAGGATCGCCCTGAAGGCCGGGCCGGGCGAGGTCAAGAGGCTGGCGGACTCCTTCGACCGGATGCTGGCGAGACTCGACGAATCCTTCGCCGGCCAGGGCCGCTTCATCGCCAACGCGGCACACGAACTCAAGACCCCGCTCGTCATCAACCGCACCCTCGTCGAAGTCGCCATGAACCGGCGCGACGTTCCTGTGGAGACGCGTCACCTGGCCGAGGACCTGCTCGCGGTCAACGCTCGCCACGAGCGGCTGATCGACGCCTTGCTGGCCCTGGCCCGCTCCGAGAACGGCACCGTGGACCGCCTGCCGACCGACCTGGCCGAGGCGGCCGCCTCGGTCGTCGCGGCCTCGGCGCAGGCGGCCGAACAGGCCGCGGTGACGGTCCGAACGGATCTGCGTCCCGCGCCACTCCGCGGAGACCCGCTCCTGCTGGAGCAAGTGGCCCGGAACCTGGTCGACAACGCCATCCGCTACAACGTTCACGGCGGCGCGGTCGGCGTCCTCACGGCACAGGTTGCCGGCGAAGTGCGCCTCACCGTCACCAACACAGGGCCCGTCGTCGCCGCGCATGAGGTACCCGTCCTGTTCCAGCCCTTCCGCCGGCTGACCGACCGGGTCGGCGACGAGGCCAGGGGCAGTGGTCTGGGCCTGTCGATCGTCCGGGCCGTCGCCCACGCCCACGGCGGAGACGTCGATGCCGTACCTCGTCCGGGCGGCGGCGTCACCGTGACGGTCACCCTGCCCACCCCGGTCCCGGGCAGCGCAACGCCCACAAGATGACGCCGCCGAACGTCGGTCTTGACCAGGACCGCCTCGTCCTTTGATGGCCGGGAGGCAGCGTCCTTCAACGGCACTTTCAAGGAAGTCCTGGTCACGCTGCTGCCGGCATACCAGCAGCAGGCCGGTGAGCAGCCCGTGAGCACTCGCGCTCACCCCCAGCTCACGCCCGGTCCGGACACTGGGCGTAGCAACATCGCTGAGTGGAGGAAGGTGGACGGATGGGTGTGGGGGCGGCAGTGCGGAAGTTCGTCCCGGTCGGCTTGCCGCGTTCGCCGGGCCTGAACCAGCGGATGTCCGTTCATGACGGCGGCCGGGTTCCGCGGGCGGAGGCGGACCACCCGAAGCGCCGCGGTCACCGGTGCTGGACCCGGCGAGCGCCGGCCTCACCGTTCCTGTGGATCGCCGCTCACCGCGGCAGCCTGCGCCTGCAACTGACCGCCGTCTTCGGCTTGATGTTCTTCCTCGCCGCCTCGGCCGTACTCGCGGCCACCGTGCTGCTTGTCGTCCGCTACCTGCATTGGGACAGACAAGTGGTGGCGCCCGAAGCGCATCCGAAGATCTATTCGGTGGTGGCGCCGGAGCACAGAGGTGCGTTCAAGGAGCTGTCGAACGAAGACCGTTCCGTTGATCCGGTCCTCCTGCACAGTGATGTGTGGTGGTTGCTGAAGTGGGGGTCGCTGGTCGTCGTCATCGTCGGCATCACGGCCACAGCGGCCGGCTGGTGGGTGGCCGGACGGCTTCTCCGACCGCTCACGAAGATCACGCGAACCGCCGAGCGGGTGGCCGGGAGCACGCTGCACCAGCGCATCTCCCTCGAAGCGCCGCCCGGCGAGGTCAAGACTCTCGCCGACTCCTTCGACCACATGCTGGAACGTCTGGACGAGTCGTTCGCCGGTCAGGGCCGCTTCATCGCCAATGCCGCGCACGAGTTGAAGACGCCGCTCGCGCTCAACCGCACACTCGTGGAAGTGGCCATGAACCGCCGCGACGCCACGGCGTCCCTACGCCACCTCGGTGAGGACCTGTTGAGGGTCAACGCTCGCCAAGAGCGCCTCATCGACGCCCTCCTCGCGCTCGCCCGCTCGGACAGCGGCACCGTGGAGCGCCTGCCCACCGACCTTCGCCTCGTCGCCGAAACGGTCCTCGACGCCTCCGCGGCAGCGGCACGAGAAGCCGGGATCGCCCTGCGCGGCGATCTCGATGTCGCGCCGCTACAAGGGGATCCCACCTTGCTGGAGCAGCTCGCGCGGAACCTCGTCGACAACGCCATCCGCTACAACCATCACGGCGGTACCGTCCGCGTCATCACCCGGTTCAGCCCCGAAGCAGCCGTGCTGACCGTCACCAACACCGGGCCCTCGATCGCCCCGCACGAGGTGCCCACTCTCTTCCAGCCCTTCCGCAGGCTCACCGACCGCGTCGGTTCCGCCAAGGGAAGCGGCCTGGGCCTGTCCATCGTCCAGGCGATCGCCCACACCCACGGCGGCGAAGCCGAAGCCACCCCACGCCCCGAGGGCGGCCTGACCATCAGCGTCACACTCCCCCACCGAGGAGCCCGGCCCCGGTAGGGGCACCGAACGCTGTCGTCACGCGGCCGTCAGCGTCTGCTCGGCCCAGATCGTCTTGCCCACGTCCTCATAGCGCATGCCCCAGCGGTCGGCGAGGGACGCGACGAGGAACACGCCGCGCCCGCCCTCGTCCTGCAGGCGGGCATGACGCAGACGCGGGGTCGTATTGGCGTCGTCCGCGACCTCCACGGTCAGCACACGGTCGCGTATGAGGCGGAGCCTGATGGGCCCCTCGGCATGCTCGATCACATTGGTGGCGAGTTCGCTGACGATCAGTTCCGTGACGGGGGCGCACTCCTCCAGCCCCCACTGCGCCAGCCGGTCCCGTGCGGCCCGGCGCGCCTCGCGCACGGAGATCGCTCGGGCGGGGAGGGTCCAGGAAGCGACACTGCCGTCGCCGACGGACCGGGTTCTGGCCACCAGCAGCGCCGCACCGTCCTGGGGAGTGCTGCCACGGAGGACCTGGTACGACACCTGGTCGCAAATGTCGTCCGGAGCCGCGAGGGGGTGGGCCACCGCGGCTCGGAGCCGGTCGACGCGGTCCCTGGCCTCCGACGGATGGCGATCGGCGCTCCCGTCCGAGTACAGCGCCAGGAGACTGCCCGGCGCCAGCTCCGCACTGACGACCTCGTGCGGCTCGCCCTTGCCGAGAGTCGCGCCGCGCGGCACGTCGAGCGTCCCTACGCCGCCCTCGGGACTGGTGACGAGTGGGCTGTCGTGACCGGCGGACGCAGCCGTACAACGGCAGGTGACCGGGTCGTACGTCATGTACAGGCAGGTCGCGGTGAACGGCGGCCGTGCACGGTGGAGGGTGGCCGGGTCCGCTTCCTGCTCGCCGGCCAGTCGCTGGGCGACATCGTCGAGATGAGCCAGCAGCTCATTCGCCGGCAGGTCCATCGCGGCCAGGGTGGAGGCCGCCGTCCGCAGTCGCGCCATGGCGACGGACGCCTGCAGGTCCTCTCCCGGCACATATCCGATGGTCAGACCCACACGGCAGCTCGACAGCGGGAGCACCTCGAACCAGTGAGCGCCGTAACGGCCGACCCGGTAGCAATGGGAGGCTTCGACGGCGGAGAGCTGGGGCGTCTGGCGGGGCAGCAGGGTGCGTTGCAGAGCCGTCGCGACCACGTGCTCCCGGGTGAAGCGACGTGCGTTGTCGATGCAGACCGCCGTGCAGGAGGCGAGCTGCGTCGCCAGCGACAGATCGTCGTCGCCGAACGGCTCGGGGTTGGAGCGGGTCCGGTAGAAGCTGGCCAGACCCAGGACCAGGCCGTGCACGGTGAGCGGTGCCACGATCATCGAGTGCGCCCCGGACCGGACGATGAACTCGGCCCGCATGCGGTCGTGCACCAGCCAGGCGCCCGAATTCGTCGCCAAGTCGACCAGCCGCGGCCGCAGGTCCGCCAGGGCCCGCGTGTAGGGCGTGTGGGACGTGAACTGGCTGGTGCCGCCCACCGGATAGACCCCGTAATACCCCTCGTGAGAGGAGAAGGCGGCACGCCGCATCGGGAGGTGTGCCGTGACGGGCGCTATGGGGGCGTCGCCGTCGGACACGGCCTCCGCCAAGTCGACGGTGACGGCGTCGGCGAAGGCCGGAACCGCCATGTCGGCGAGTTCCTGGGCCGTACGAGGTGCGTCGAGCGTGGTGCCGATCCTGGACCGGGCCAAGGCCATCAGGTCCGTCGCCCTCTGCTTGCGGACCTGCTCGGTCACATCGCGGACCATCGCCGCGACGGCGCCCGGTTTATGGCCGTCGCGTCGCAGGGGGTAACCGGTGACGGAGTACACGTGCTGATGCTGCGGGTCGTCGGCCGGGACCGCGGCGACCGTGCGTTCCCGGACCACTTCCCGGGTGTCCAGAACCTCACGCATGATCGGCGACAGAGGGATCCGGCCGTCCAGATCACCCAGGCTGGCTCCGACCACTTGCGCCTCAGGCATGCCCCGCAAGGCCAGGAAGACGGCGTTGGAGCGCAGAACCCGCAGATCCGGACCGTACACCTCAAGGCCTGTCTGGGCCCTCCTGAACAGTTCCCTCTCGAAGGTCTCCGCTTTCTCTCCCGGAGGCACCTTCGGGAAACCCGGTTCGGCGTGTCGATGTCCACGAGGCATGACCGACCTCATCTTTCCTCGGCATCGCCAGTAAACCCGCCTCCGGACCGATGGGCCAACCGGGCGCGGTGGCGCACGGCGTCCAGTGCGGGCGCAGGTGGCCGGAGGGTGCGCTCGTCCCCGGTCGCCGACGGCCGCGGAGGCATCGCGGGGCAGCGGTGCCCCCCGGCTCAGCGGATGCGGTACCCCACTCCGGTGACGGTCTCCACGACGCCCGGCTCGCCGAGCTTGCGCCGCAGGCTGCGCATGGTGACCCGCACGATCGTGGTGAAGGGGTCGATGTTCTCGTCCCACACCCGTTCCAGCAACTGCTCCGCCGAGACCGGCCCGCCCTGCGCCCGGAGCAGTTCCTCCAGGACCGCGAACTCCTTCCTCGACAGCGGTACGAAGCGGCCGTCGCGGGAGGTCTCACGCAGGTGCGGGTCGAGGCGGATTCCCGCACGCTCCAGAACCAGCGGGGCCGGTGGCCGCACCCTGCGGCCCAGCGTCCTGATCCGGGCCACCAGCTCGGCGAACGCGAAGGGCTTGACCAGGTAGTCGTCCGCCCCCAGGCGCAGCCCGGCAACGCGTTCGGCGACCGTCGTCGAGACGGTCAGCATGAGGATCTTGACCTCGGCCCCCGCGGAGGCGGTGCGTCGGCACACTTCGTCGCCGTGCAGCTTCGGAAGGTCCCGGTCGAGCACCATCACGTCGTAGTCGTTGACCGCCAGCCGCTCCAGAGCCGCCTCACCGTCATGGACGACATCCACCGCGAACGCCTCCTGCCGCAGACCCTCGGCGATGGCACCCGCGAGCAGTTCTTCGTCCTCCACGACCAGCACCCGCACCTTGCGTCTCTCCCATCAGCCGTTTCTGCGCCGTCCGCCGGGCAGCAGCCATCTCGTCATGTCCGCGCCGAAGGCGCCCGTTCAGCCTCACCGGCAGCGGCACGAAACCGGCCCGTCCTTCGCTGGACCGCGGGCCGGACGACCGAGCTGCCAGGGCGTACGCGGGCCTCCGCGATGCGTCCGGGTTCGCCGCCGCTTCATCCCCTGCCCGGAGCGGGAAGGTGGCGTGGGGGCCGGCAGCGGTTCCGGCGCTTTCTTGCCAACTATGCATCGCGCCGCGTGAGGACAGCGTGAGTCGCGGTGCTCACCGCTGTTTCACCGGAGGCGTTGTGTAGTCCGAGGCATGAAGCACCGTCGCCGCAAACACCGCCGGGCAAGGAGGCGGCGCAGGGTTCTTGTCATTCCCTGCCTCGCGATCCTGGGAGTGTGCCTCGCGGGGGTGTTCGCCGTCACAAGGCAGGACACACCGGAGCCGGCCGTGCCCGCCGCGCACAAGAGCCGTCCCTCGCCGACCACGCCCGCCTCGACGCCTCCACAGGACTCAAGCCCCTCGACGACACCGCCGAGTCCCCGGCGCAGTCCGTCGCCCCCGCCGGCTCCACGCGTGCCGCAGCACGGGGCCGGCACGTTCACCTCCGCCGCCGGCTCATCGGAGGCCGTCGGGCACGGCAGAACCCTGCGGTACGTCGTACAGACCGAGGACGGCAGCGAACTGACCGCGGCGTCCGTGGCCGACGAGGTCGAACGCATACTGGCCGACAGCCGGGGCTGGACGAGGAGCGGCGTGGCATTCCGGCGTGTGGAGGGGCCGCCGTACGACTTCCGGGTCCGTGCGGCGACCCCGGACACCGCGGATGCCCTGTGCGCCGCCTATGGCCTGGACACCCAGGGTGAGCTGAATTGCAACGTCGCCCAGACCGTCGTGGTGAACATCAAGCGCTGGATCCTGCTCAGCCCCCAGTACGAGGGCCGGCCGGCCGATTATCACGCGATGATCATCAACCATGAGGTGGGTCACTTCCTCGGGCGTGGACACCGGGGATGTCCTGGACCGGGCATGCCGGCCCCCGTGATGATGCAGCAGATCAAGGGGCTGCACGGATGTATCGCGAACCCATGGCCCTACGACGACCAGGGCGACCTGATCACCGGGCCGCCCGTGCCCCCCTGACCCGGAAGCGGCCGAACGGTCCTGCCCCTCGTGAGCATGAGCTGTGGCCCGCGGAATCGACGATGCGCACGTCGGGAACTCGCGCGGAGCATGCGCCGCTACGCCTCCCGCCGGCCCAGCCATTCCTTCTCGTGGCCGGGGTCCGGCAGGACATGGCCGCCTTCGACCGCGGACCGCGCGGGGCTGTCCTGGATCACCACCAGAACGCGGCGCTCGGCGATCCCGGTGACGCGGGAGGCGGCCGCCGACAGTTCAAGCGCCAGGCGGGTGGTCTCCTCCTGCGGGTGGCCACGCCGGGCCCATCCGGTGATCAGCAACGGCGCTCCGGGCTCTCCGCCGACGTAGACGCTGTCCCGGGGCAGTTCGGTGAAGACCACGTTGACGTAGGCGGGCGGCACATGGTTGATCTCCGAGTGGATCCGGGTGATCTCTCCGGCCAGTTCCCCTTTGGTCGCGACTTCCAGCGTCCCCTGAGCGGTGGTGCAGGTGTAGATGGGCACGTCGGCTCCTGAAGTGTGAGGCCTACGGGCATGCCCCTCGATGCGAGGGGCATGGCTGGGTCGTCGGGTGGGGTGGGGCTCAGTCGGTCAGGGTGGTGAGGTCGGTGACCGTGTAGGCGAGGTCGAAGTGGAAGCCCTTGCCAGTGCGGCGGACGGGGAGGTCGGCGAGTTCTTCGCCGTGGGCGGGAAGGAAGGTGAGGTCGGCGGTGCCGGCCCAGGCGTCGCTGACGGCGGGGTTGTCCAGGACGGCCATGACGAGTTCGTGGACGGCGGGCTTGTCGTGCTGTCCGGCGGTCAGGTTGGGGAAGTGCCGGAGGTTGATCAGGGGGCGGCCCATGAGTGCGGTGGGGTCGGGGACGGGCTGCTGGAGGGTGACGGTGGCTTCGGCGATGCGCTGTCCGGCGGAGGATGCGGTGGCGGCGAATTGCCCGCCGGGGCCGAGGACGGGGGTGCCGGGGCCGCCGACCGAGTAGGCGCGGGTCTGGTGGACGGCGCCGAGCTTCTTGGGGAAGCCCTGGACCCAGCCGCGGGCCATGGCGGAGTCGTTGTCGACGTAGATGTACGGGCACCAGGAGACGGGGGTGCCCTTGTGGTGGGCGTCAAGGGTGATGAAGAACTCCCGGTACTGGGAGCGCGCGGGGTCGAGGTACTCCATGTTGGTGGAGGAGTACTGCCAGTCGATGAACATCGCGACGCCGCGGCCGGCGGAGTCCGGGTCCGGGGTCAGTCCCTCGGGCAGGGTCGCCGCGGCCGCGTCGGGGTCGGTGAAGAACTCGACGGCGACCACGGTGCCGGCGTAGTGCCACGGCGGGGCAGGCGCCAGGTTCGCGATGCCGCGGGGCGAGAGGGGGACGGTGTAGCCCTTCATCACACGCACTCCTTCACAAGAGAACCAATCAAAACGATACGTATCGTTTCGTTCGACTGGTACGACCGTAGCAGACGTTGATCGGGAAACAAAACGATACGTATCGTTTTGCCAATGTGCTCGTCATCCCTTCCGGTTCGGCGGCCGGTGAGCTGCGGTCTGCTTCAAAGATCCTCGACGCGGCGTGCGATGTCCTGTCGGCACAGGGCCGCCCGGCACTGACCAGCCGGTGACCGAACACGGAAGCCCTCATCGCCGCAGCCCTCGCCGAGATCTTCCGGGTTCCGGCGACCTCCTGCAGCTACGCGTCCGGGCTGCAAGACCCGTTGCCCACCGCGCCAGTCGGGGGGCGGGTCAGTTCTTCCAGAAGGAAGACGAAGGACTCGTACGGGCGGCCGGTCGCGTGGCGCAGCCCCATCTCGCAGGTGCGGTTGGCCGACAGGTAGGCATCCGCGGGGGTCTCGTCCAGGACGGCTTTCTCGTCCCGCGTCGCGGACCGGACCAGTTCCGGGTGGAGGAGTCCCCGGTCGCCGGCCGTGCCGCAGCAGGTGGTGCCGACCGGTACAAGGACCTCGGCGGCGAGTTGTCCCGCGATGACTTCCAGCGTCTTGCTCAGCCCCAGATGCGCTGTCGAACAGGTTGGGTGCAGCGCCACGCGGTTCACCCGTCTGGTGATGGTCAGGTGCGGCAGCAGGTCGGCGCACCAGGTGATCGCGTCGAGAAGAGTGATGCGTTCCAGTCGGGCGCGGTGTTCGTCGTCGAGGTAGTTCTTGACGTCGTCGAGCAGGCCGTTGGTGCATGAGGCGGCGTCGATGACCACGGGCAGGGCGCCGTGCCCACTCCAGGACCACAGGGCGTCGCAGGTGGTCGCGGCCATCCATTCGTGGCCGCGCGTGTAGCCCTTGCTGCTCCACGGTGTGGAGCAGCACTTGCCTGCCACGTCGTCGGGGATCCACAGCGGCTTGGAGGCACGTGCCGAGACCTCGACGAACGCCTGCTGCAGGGACGGATGCCGTGGCTTCCCTGGGTCACGGCCGAAGATGCGGTTGACACAGGCCGGGAAGTACACCGCCGCCGCGCCGTCGCGGGAAGTGTCGGGTGGTTTGCTCGCCGCGCCGCGCGGCATCGGTCCGGGGATCGCCGGCATGAGGTCGTTGCTGATCGCGAGCCGTGCGCCGGCCGTCAGTCCGGTGAGTGCTTTCGCGCCCACGGCTCGCTGGACGATGCCGGCGGCGCCCATGGCAATGCGGGCGATTCCCTCCACCGTTGCCCAGCGCTTGGCGATCTCCAGGGCGGCCTTCTCGCGGTGTTCCGTCGATTCGTCCCGCCGGAAATCCTTGATCAACGCGCCGGTGTTGATATGTACGGGGCAAGGGAGCGCACAGGTGCCGTCGACGGCGCAGGTCTCGATGCCGTCGTACTCGTATTCCGCCTGCAACTGAGCCAGCAGCGGCGATCCTGCCGGTTGTCGCGCCATTTCCCGGCGCAGGACGATGCGCTGGCGGGGAGTGGTGGTGACGTTCCGGCTGGGGCAGGCGGCCTCGCAGTACCCGCACTCGATGCAGTGGGTCGCGACGTCCTCGATGTCGGGCGTCGACTTGAAGGACTTCAGGTGGATGTTGTCGTCGCGGGTGAGGACGACGTTGGGGGCGAGTACGCCGTGCGGATCGGCGAGTTCCTTGATCCGCCACATGATCTCGGTGGCCTTGTCACCCCATTCGTGGCGGACGAACGGCGCCATGTTGATCCCGGTGCCGTGCTCCGCCTTGAGCGACCCGTCGTACTTGTCGATGACCAGTGCCACGAGGTCGGACATAAAGGCGGCGTACCTGTCGCGGTCGGCGGGATCGGCCAGCTTGGGGGTCAGGGTGAAGTGCAGATTGCCGTATGCGGCGTGGCCTGCGACGCCCGGCAGAAAGCCGTGCTTGGTCAGGAGAGAGTGCAGATCGCCTGCCCCTTCGGCGATCCGGGCGGGCGGGAAGCAGACGTCCTCGTTGACCACCGCGGCGCCGGACGGACGCAGTTGGCCGACGATGCCGAGCAGGCCCTCGCGGATGCGCCAATCCAGTTCGATGAGTTCCTGGTCGCGGGTGAAGTCCAGCGGGTGCAACAGGTTCGCGTCCACGACGAGCTCCGCGACGCGGGCTTCGACTTCGTCGAGGCCGGCCGGGTCCTCGGAGGCGAACTCGACGAGAAGCGCCGCCGCGCCCGGATCGAGGGTCTTCCAGTATTCGGGTGTGTGGGGGAAGGCCTGGGCGGCGGCGGTGAGGGCGGGCGCGACCATGAGTTCGACGGCTTCGGCGCCGAGACCGACCAGGCTGGGGACGAGAGCGACCGCTTCGTCGACCGACGGGAGCGCGATCCAGGTGACCGTGGTCGCGGTGGGGGCCGGGAGGGTGTCGATCACCGCCTCGGCGATGAACGCGAGGGTGCCTTCGGAACCGATGATCAGGCGCCGGAAGATCTCGAGCGGGGTGTCGGCATCGAGCAGCGCCGCAAGGGTGTAACCGGTGGTGTTGCGTATGGTGAACTTGCGGCGCACGCGGGCGGTGAGCTCGCTGTCGGCAAGCAGGTGCTCCCGCAACTCGGCAAGGCCGGCCGCCAGCCGGGGTTCCGCTGCGGCGAAGCGCTCCTCGGCGTCGGGTGCGGCGGTGTCGATGACGGTCCCGGACGGCAGCACCAAGGTCATCGACGCCACGGTGTGGTAGGCGTTGCGCTCGGGGGTGCAGCGCATTCCCCCCGCGTTGTTGGCGAGCACTCCGCCGATCGTGGCGACGTCCGAGGAGGCCGGATCCGGGCCGAGGCGTCGACCGTGGCTGCGAAGTACCGCCGCCGCGTGGCCGAGGATGGTGCCCGGCCGCGCTCGCAAGCGCGCGCCGCCGTCCTCGACGGCCATCCCGTTCCAGTGCCGGCGCACGTCCATGAGGATGTCATCGGACTGGGCTTGGCCGTTGAGGCTGGTCCCGCCGGCACGGAATGTCGCGTGCCGCCCGCTCCTGCGGCAGTAGCCGAGCACTTTCTGGACGTCGTGCACGTCGCGTGGCAGGACGACGACCTGGGGCAGGTAGCGATAAGGGCTGGCGTCCGAGGCGTAGCGCACGAGGTCCGAAATGCGGTGCAGCACTTGGTCCTCGCCGAGCAGCGCGACGAGGTCGTTCTTGAGTTCGTGAGGTGTCCCGCCCGCGTGAGCGGTGTCGATCGCATCCGCCTCTGGCAGACCCGACGGGCGGCCGACCGCGGAAACGCGGGGACTGAGCAACTTCTTCACGGTGCCGACCTCTCCGCCACGGCACCGGTGGCGGTACACACGGCTTCTTGCGAAACGGTGCACTCGGCGGGGCTCACGGTCTGTGGAGTTCACTGTGGCAACCCGAAAGACCGTGAGCGGGCCGACCGAACTCGGCTCCCGCGCGTCTCACCCTGGCCGGCGCCGGGGGACCACAGACCCTGGTATCGCGCCCTGATCACACAGTGGCAAGTCGTAGTCGAAGCGGACTTCAGACGATTTTACCGCGGCCATGCGGCGCGCGCCCGGTGACGTCGCGTGGCTTGCGCTTGCGCTTCCAGGGCCTTGAGGGGCGGCGGTGAGTGCCCGGTCGGCGGCCACCCATGCGGCGGCCGGCACGTCCCGGCGCACGAAGCTCGCCGCAATTACCTGGTGGTCCCGGCCCAGGCGTTTTCTCCAAGCGGCCCGCTCCGCCCGCACTCGGCTTCCGAGTGGTGAAGTGCTGGGCCTCACATGGGAGAACGTGAACCTTGATGCTGGAGCGATCACGATGCAGCCCCAACTCCAGCGTATCCAGCGCCGCCTGGCACACGACGAGACCAAGACCGAGGCGTCGACGGCGACCCAGCCGCTGCCGCAGATCTGCGTCGCAGCCCTACAGTTCCGCCGGAACGAACGGGGAAGCCGCCGGCGTGCCGCCGGGGAGCCGGCGAGGGCCACGTCGAGGGCGGTCAGGACCCGCGTGGTTCCCCCGGTGGCGCGGCCGATCCCGCAAGCCGAACGGCTGCGGCCCCTTCCCAAGAAGGACCTGCCGCGGATCTGCCCATAAGCCCACGATCACCGTCCAACCCGGCGCCCTCGGCAAGCTCGACAAGTTCCCGCCAGGACCGGCACTGCCTCCACCCCACCTGACACGACGCCTACCGGCCGGAGCGAGCGAACACTGCACGGCCGCCCGACGCGGCTGGCCTGCCGCCGCCCACGGGCCCGCCGATCCGCACGACCACCCGAGACCCCAGCACCACAAGCCGGGATCACGCACGCCCGACGACAGTGCCAGAACGCCCCACGCACCCGAACCACCCCGGAACTCCAGGCCGGCGATCGCCAGGCAACCGCCTCCAGCACCGACGCCGTTCGGACAACACCTCGAACAGACCCCGGGAACGCCGAGATCCCGCCCGATCAATCAGATCGGACGGGATCACGTGAACTCTTCTTGAACCAACTCAAGAACAGTCGTGCTGTGGGCCGTTCACGAGTCTGGTTGACCTGCACCCATGCCTGCCATGCAGGGCACTCTTCCCGCAATCCGCAAGATCACTTCCCGCAACGGCATGCCCACGCCAAAACCTAGAGAAACGCACGGCTTGCTCGGCGCCGCCACCTTCAGCGCGTCCGACGAGTGGGAAGCAGACGCGGAGGGGCCTGCAGCCGGATCCGACACTGGCTGACCACCAGGCGCCCTGGCCCTGGCACCGGCCGCCCCGAAGGGCGGGCAACCGACTCTATGCGTCGTCGCCCTTCTGTCAGCGCCTCCTTTGGTGTGCGCGCTGCACAGTCGCCTACACCTGGCTTCCCGGTCTTGCCAGAGATAGCGCGGAAAGCTGCCCATGCGCCACCCCGCCCGCAGACACGACAGAGCTCCACCTGCTCAAGTGGTGGCGAAAACCAGTCATCACCGGCGCAATTCACGCCATTCTCAATTCAACAACTGCGGCACGGTCAGCCGGCCCCGACCCTGAAATGTTGGTCACCGACTGAGGGGAGAACGGTGAACGCGACCGGACGTCATGCAGGGCATCCCGAGGTCATCGCCTCGACAACGGGGCTGGTCAGCTTCCTGCGCGAGGTGGTGCAGAACGGGACGCAGCGATTGCGGGACTCGCGAGACAGGTCGCGGGAGTACTGGTGGCTGTCAGAGGTGCCGGAGGGCGTGCGGAGGCCGGCGGAGCGGCTGGACGGGGTGCTTTTCAGGCTTGACTACGTGCCGCCGGTTGCAGCGCCTGAGCTTCCAGAGGTCTTGGTCGGATGGGTTGATCCCGTGCGTCTTGCCGATCCCGAGGGGGGTGACCCGCCGCTGGCCGAGGAGGGGCCGGTGCGGGAACGGGTGCGGGATGAGTTCGGGCGCGCCATGTGGGAGGAACGGACCAGCGCACAGGTGGACGCGGGAGATGTCCTGCATGCGTACGGTGCCTGGCTGGCCCGATGGCGGCGCTGGGCGGAACGGGAGACCGGGGACCGTCCCAGGCGGGAACGTTATGAGGCGTTGTACGGCTGGCATCAGCAGTTGGCTCAGCACGACGACCAGCGTGAGCTGGTGCTTGCGGTCGGGCTGCTGTCGTGGGTGGATGCCCATGGGGAGGCCGTGTACCGCCACCTGGTCACGCGGCGGGTCGAGATCGCAGTGGAACGCCGCACGGCCAGGCTGACGGTTCGCCTTGCGCCGGACACTGCATTGCGGGTGGAGGACCAGGACTTCCTCGACAGTGACGACGGCTGGGATCCGGAGAGAGCCGCGGCAGTCGGCGAGGATCTGGCAGCGCGCTCGCCTCATCCGCTGAGTGAGGCGGTACTCGAGCACCTGGTCCAATGGCAAGAGCGGGCGCTGTCCCGGCCCGTCGCCTTCAGTGCGGAGTGGGCGCCTCCCACGGACATCGAGCCGGGAGCGCGCCTGACGTATGCCCCCGCGCTGGTACTGCGTCCTCGTGACCGGAACGCGCTGCTGCGTTGCTACGAACAGATTGCCGCCGGGCTTGCTACAGACGGACACGCGCCGCTGGGGCTTGCCCAACTGGTGATGACGTTGGATGACGACGACCGGAAGCGGTGGAGCAGCGTCCAAAACGCTCCCTTGCTGGGAGATGACCCGCTGTTCCCGCTGAAGACCAACGCCCAGCAGCGGTCGGTGCTGCACCGCCTGGAGCGCAGTTCGGGCGTCGTGGTCCAGGGTCCGCCGGGCACAGGCAAGACGCACACCATCGCCAATCTCGTAGCCGCGCTGCTGGCTCAGGGCAAACGCGTTCTGGTGACCAGCGCCCGCGACCAGCCGCTGACGGTGCTGCGCGACAAGCTTCCTCCGCATGTGCGGGACCTGTGCATCTTGATGCTCAGCTCCACGCGTCAGGACGGGGCCAGCGAGCTGGAGCGCACCATCAATGCGCTGACCGACCAGGTGGCCGTCAGTGATGTCTCACACCTGCAGGATGACATCGCCCGCCTGTCGACCCAGCGTGACGGGCTGCGGGCGAGGATCTCTTCACTGAGCGACCAGGTGGTCGAATTGCGGGAGGCTGAGATTCAGCCTCACGACGACGTGGCTGCGGGCTATTCCGGCACGCTCGCCGTCATCGTGGAGCAGGTGCAGCGTAATGCCGATCAGTTCGGCTGGATCGGTGCTCTTCCGGAAGGCTCGCGCACAGGACCGCCGCTGACCGGGCTGGAAGCACAAGAGTTGCTTGCGCTGCTACGTGAGGGGGCGCTGGAACCACGAGCGGACGGCTGGTTGCCTGCTCCGGGCGATGTGCCGTCCGTCGGTTTGGTCGCCGAGACACTTGCTGCCGGCAGCGTCGCCGATGGGGACCTTTCGGAGGCGACGGTAAGCATCAGGGACTCGCTGGCCCGGCTCACCGAGACGGTGACCGACGAGCTGGCTGTTCTCGTCGAGCAGTGCCGGACTGCGCTGCATCATCTGGGACTGCCGAGCTCGCCGACGGATTGGCCGGCTCACTCCTGGAGCGCGGCGGCACTCCAGGATCGCCTGGCGCGCAGGAAGGCATTCTTGTGGAAGCGTGTGGCGCAAGTGTCGGGGGAGCTCGATGTCGCCCGGCGCAGCCTGGATGCCGCCGGTATGCGCCATGTCTCAGTGCCGGCCGACGTGTCGCCCGAGGCCGCAGGGCGGATGGCGCAGTCGGCCCGTGACCTGCGTGCGTTTCTTGAACGCGGCGGCAGGCTCCGGTCCCGCTGGCCGGGCAAGGAGCAAAAGGCGGCGCACGACATCCTCACTCGCTGCACGGTCGATGGCCAGCCCCCTGCCGAAGAGAGCAGCCTTGACGCACTGATCGCACACCTCCAGGCCCACGCCACCGTCTCGATGGTCGTCGCGCGCTGGGAACAAGCAGGCGTGCGGCTCACCCCGGAGCCACCCGAGGTCGCCATCGCCATGCTGGCCGAGCACTACGAACATCTGTCCTTCGTCCGAGCATTCGGCGAGGGGCGGGAACGGATCGATGCCCTGCTGGTATCACACGGTGTGCACGTCCCGCTGACCACGCCGCAGCAATGGCTGGAGTTCTGCCAGGCGCTGGCGGCGCTGGCCGACCGTCGGGCCGCGGACGACGCACACAGGCGTCTCGATGCCTGGGAACAGCGACTCCGCGCACCCGTCGGGGACACGCCGCCCGCCGCCGAGGTGGTCGCCCTCGCCGGCGCCCTGAACAGCGCAGACGTCGAACAGTACGCGGCTCAGCTGCAGATCTTGGCCCGGGCACACGAACACGACGCCCGCTTCCGGCGCTGCTCCAGCCTCCTGGAGGCACTCAAACAGGCCCACCCCTCGCTTGCCATCCACCTCGGTGCCGACCCGTCAAGCCCGCACTGGGACACGCGCCTCGCGCTTCTGGGCGAGGCGTGGGCATGGGCCACCGCGGCTGGATTCGCGCGGCGCCGCCGAACCCCCGGACTGGAACAGCGCCTCGACGCCGAGTTGACCGAACACGAGCAGCGGCTTGAGCAGGTCACCGGCGAGCTGGCCGGCGCCCTGGGACGCCTGCACTGCCTGAACCGCATGACACAGGACCAGCGGTCCTCATTGCAGGCTTACCGCACGCACACCGCTTCCTACGGCCGCGGCAAGGGTCGTCGTGCCGCACACTTCAAGGCCGCAGCGCGCGAAGCGATGTCTGTCGCCATGGAGGCGGTACCCGCCTGGGTCATGCCGATCGGGCAGGTCGCCGAGATGGTCCGCATGCAGCGCGACACCTTCGACGTCATCATCGTCGACGAAGCCAGTCAGGCCGGCATGGAATCCCTCTTCCTCATGTGGCTCGCCCCACGGGTCATCGTGGTGGGCGACGACAAACAATGTGCCCCGTCGGTCACCAGCCTGGGCCGCCTCCAGGTGATCGAGGATCGTCTCACCGCGCACCTGCCGGAGATTCCCGTCCGGCTGCGGGAGCTGTACACCCCGCACACCAACCTCTACCAGTTGCTGTCCACGTTCTTCCCGCTGGTGATCCGACTCAACGAACACTTCCGCTCCATGCCCGAGATCATCTCCTGGTCCTCCCGGACCTTCTACGACGGCAAACTGATCCCGCTGCGACAGTTCGGCGGGGAGCGCCCCGAACCGCTGGTGACACACTTCGTCGACGAGGCACTGACCGAGGGTCGTGACGGCCGTTTGCGCAACCCCAAGGAAGCCCAGGCACTGGTCGACCATCTTGTGGGCATGGTGGAAGACCCCGCTTACCGTGGCATGACGATCGGTGTGATCGTGCTGCAGGGGCAAGGCCAGGTCCGGCTTCTGGACGACATGATCAAGCAGCGTATCGATGCACCCACCCGGGAACGGCACGCAATCCGAGTCGGCAATGCCGCGTCGTTCCAGGGCGACGAACGTCACGTCATCTTGCTGTCGATGGTGGTGACCAACCCGCCCCGGGTCGCGGGCGGACACCGCAGCGAACAGCAGGCCTACAACGTGGCCGCCAGCCGCGCGCAGGATCAGATGCACCTGTTCTACTCAGTTCCGCGAACCAAGCTCAAATCCAACGACCTGCGCCTGAATCTGCTCACCTTCATGGAGAACGCTCCCGCCGCCCTGGCGGCTGACGACGATCTCAAGACGGTCCTTCCCGACGTCCCCACCCCGCCCTTCGAGTCGCTGTTCGAGCAGCAGGTCTACCTGCACATCAAGAAGCGCGGCTACCACGTAGTCCCCCAGTTCCCCGCCGGCGACAAGCGCATCGACCTGGTGGTGATCGGCGCCCGCTCCCGGCTGGCCGTCGAATGCGACGGCGACCACTTCCACTCGACACCGGAGCAGATCCGGCACGACCAGAGAAGGGAGCGAGAGCTGCAACGCGTGGGCTGGGAGTTCTGGCGTGTCCGGGAAAGCGAGTTTCGCTTCGACCCGGAGGCGGCCCTCACAGGCCTGTGGACAGAACTGGACCGGAACAACATTCATCCAGCCACCTTCGGCCTCACGCCGAAGCCCTCCGGAACTGGTCAGGTCTGGACGCCCATGGACTTGCCAGAGGCCACCGACGACACAGACGACGATGTCGAGGGCATGGAGGACACAGCAGACGACATCGATCCGCCGGACACGACCTCGACAGAAGGCGCAGCATGACGCAGCACGGAACCGCGGCGGCTCTCGGCCAGCTGGACGCGAACACGCTTGAAGAGATCGCTCGCGTGATCTGCGGTGACGACAACCTCTACTACCGCAAGGGCTGGGAGATCTCCCGCTTCTTCATCAACGCTGGCTGGGAGGGGGTACCTGCCTTCGACGCCGAATTCCGCCGCGACTGGGCCAAGGAACGCCTCACGGAACGGCGCACCCAGCCCGCAGCCCTGGAGCAGGTTCTCCTCCGCCTCGCCGACCCACGCGAATACCTCGATGAGCCCAACCAACTACCCCAGGTGGTCAGCGCCCTCAACGCCTTCCTCGTCCACGAGGGGCTGCGACTGGACACCACGGGCGGCAGGCCCCGGCTGCAACTGTGCGATCCAGCCCTGGCCCAGCCCGGCCAGCACGCACCAGCGGAGTTCCGGGCCACCCTCACCGACATCATCCGCGATCCGGTGATGGCCCGGGTCCTGCAGCACCGGCTCGACGAAGCACAGACCTGCTACCACAACGGTGCGCACATCGCTGCCACCATCATGCTGGGCAGCCTCCTGGAAGGCGTCCTGCTGCAAGTCATCAAGGAACACGACACGACCCTGCTCGGCTCGACCCCACCAGACAAAGCCACGCTGGAAAAGCTCATCAATGCCTGCAACACCGCCCGGCTCATCGGCGCGGACATTGAACGCTTCTGCCATGAACTGCGCATCTACCGCAACTATGTCCACCCAGCAGCCGAAATCCGAGAAGCCCACGCTCCAGACCGCGACACCCTCAACGTCTGCTGGCAAGTTGTCGGCGCTGTACTCAACGATCTCAAAAGTTCCCACCCCGCGCCCCCGGCACCTGCCTGACCACACAGCACTCGAAGCCACAACCAGAGCTCCCCTCCCGTCGGCCCCCTCCGACGGGAGGGAGCGCCACTGCCTTCGGAAAAGGGGCGGCAGCCGGAAGGTCACAAGTCGGCCGTTCATGTTCGGCAGCGACGACAACAGCGGCTACGGAGGCGCGTGCCTTGGTCCTCGGAGCGTCGACCAGGGTCGGCGGGAATGGGCACGGAACCGGAATCGCCGAGTCTCACGGGCCCGGTCCTGGCAGCGAGCGGGGCAGCGCTGCTGCTGCAGACCTTGACCACCTTCGCGTGAGCAGCGTCCCGACCATCGAGCTCACCGCTGACAGGTGCGACGCAAGGGAATTTTTCTCAAGGTGGTCACGGGGTGGGCTACCCGGCTGGATTCGTGGGGTTACCCCTATGGTGTGTCGCGGGCGGGCCCCGCAGAAGTCCCAGGGGCTGCCTGACAGCTTCCCTGCCAGGGCAAACGCATCATGGGAGGCGAATCAGAGCGGCACCCCAGCTTCGCAACAGCGTCGTCCGCCTGAACAAGTGTCACCGTTCATCTCCGGAGTACGCCATGCCCACATCCGAACTGATACCCGACAGCCTCCCGTACCCCATGACACTCGCTGACACCGGGAGTGGCCGGCATCGCGGGCAAGCCGCACCGGAAGGCCTCAATGGCCTCGACGGCCCCGGTCAAGGCCGGCACCGCCGGCCCGATGGAGTCCTCCCTCCCACGGGGAAGCAGGCATGAGCGGAACCACCAGCACTGCCGGACGGCTCGGCTACGGTGAACTCACCGGGAAGACACATGTCAACATCGCCTGTCCACCCGGCGCCCCGGTGAGCGCCGGCAGTGCCAGGATGACTCCGACGGACCTCGTTGCACGCTTCGAGCGTCTGGCCATGCCACTCCTGGCACGAGTATATGCAGCAGCAGCGCACATGACTCCCGACCGATCGGCCGCGGAGACCTTGGTTCAGCAGACATATGTACGGGCTTACGAAGAGTTCGGGATGTGCACAGGAGTCAACCTGAAGGCCTGGCTATTGCGCCTTCTGGCCGATACGGCACGCGGAACCCACGACCGACGTCAGGACCCGCCGCACTCTGACCGCGAGAATGCACTATCGCGCCACCAACCGCCGGAACGGCGGCGCCCGGAGCTTCCCGCGGCCCGTGACCTTCTCCTCCTGCCCGACCGCAAAGTCGCCGAAGCGCTGCACCGCCTCCCACAGGACACAGCACTGGTCATGCACTTGGCCCACGCTGAGGAGTTCACCCCGCAGGAGATCGCCGAGATCCTGCGCATTCCCCAGGCCGTCGTGATATCCCGATTGCGCCATGGGCACCGACGCATCCTCCAACTGCTGACCGGCGCGGTCTCGGAAGCGTTGCCCCGGTGACAGTGACGCACCGGCTTCGGCGACGGCGCTCGTGAGCGCCCCCACAACCGTGAAGGGGCCCCCTCCCGCCCGTCCTCGTTGCCGCAACTTCTCAGCGCTCCCCGGCAGCATCCGCCTGCAGTCGCCGACGATGCCGCGGACGCCCAGCCCATCACGCGGACGAGCAACAGTGGCTTGTCACCAGCGCCGGGGACGGTCTTCATCCACGGTAATCACTGAGCTTTTTCAGCGTTGCTTCCCCAGGGTGAGGACGGCTTTGGCTGCTGACGACAGGCGGTTGGGGCTGCAGCGGGCGTGGCGGAAGATGCGCCAGCGCTTGAGGGTGGCCATGCCGCGTTCGACGGGATACCGAAGCCGGGCGTGCCTCCCGCCCACTCCCGGCTTCGCAGCGCCGTTCCCTCGACGACCTGGCAGAACTCGTGGACCTGTCCCCTCAGCGCAGCCAAGCAGTCAACTTCTGGCTGATGCTGGCGCTCTCCTCAATTGTCGCGACCGTGGGCATCATCGCTGACTCCACCCCCACGGCGATCAGCACGGTGATCACCGCGCCGCTCTCGACCCCAACCATGGGCATCGCACTCCAGTCGGTATGACAACGTCCCCTGGTACATCGGGCGCCAGCGGGGCATCCACGATGTCCTGGAGACGGGAGAGCCCTGGTTACGGAACTTCGGCTCCACAACCAGGGCTTGCCATCCGAGTGCGCTTCCGTCGCCCGGGACGGCCGCACGCTGGTCAGCGTTCGCTGTCGAGGGTGGCCATCATCGGGGCCGCGTACCGCTCGCCGGCCGCCGAGCCGGCGGGAATGGCCGCCTCGATCTCGTCCAGCGTCTCCCGGTCGAGCTTGAGGTCGTCGGCCCCGAGCGACTCCGCCAGACGCTCGCGGCGACGGGCACCGACCAGGGGCACGATGTCCTGCCCCTGGGCTGCCACCCAGGCGATGGCCACCTGACTGGTGACGGCGCCGAGCCGCTCCGCGACCCTGCTCAGTGCCTCGACCAAGCGCAGATTGGCCTCAAGGTTCTCGCCCTGGAAGCGCGGCGAGTGGGCACGGAAGTCACCGCCGCTCAGTTCGCGGGACGGCGACCAGTGGCCACTGAGCAGACCACGCGACAGGACCCCGTAGGCGGTCAGACCGATACCCAGCTCGCGCAGCACGGGGATGATGTTCTCCTCCGGGCCGCGCGAAAGCAGCGAGTACTCGATCTGAAGGTCGCTGATCGGGGCCACGGCCGCCGCACGGCGGATCGTGTCGGCGCCGAGCTCGGACAGCCCGATGTGACGGATGTAGCCAGCCTGGCGCATCTCCTCCAGGGCCCCGACCGTCTCCTCGACCGGTATCTGCGGGTTGAGGCGGGCAGGGCGATAGATGTCGAGGTAGTCGGTGCCCAGGCGGCGCAGGGAGTACGACAGACGGTCCTTCACCGCGGCTGGGGACACGTCGTAGGGCACCGGCTGGAAGCTGCCGTCGGGGGCGCGGCGCGAGCCGAACTTCACGCTCAGTACGACGTCCTCGCGGTTGCGCTCACGCAGCGCACGGGCGATGAGCATTTCGTTGGCGCCGGAGCCGTAGAAGTCACCGGTGTCGATGAGGTTGAGGCCGGCGTCGATCGCTGCGTGCAGGGTGGCGATGCTCTCGGCGTCGTCGGCGGGACCGTACAGATCCGACATTCCCATGGCGCCCAGGCCGATGGTGGACACCTCGGGGCCGTTGGCGCCCAGCTTGCGACGGCTGACGGGCATGGTGTTTCTCCTTCGTGATTCGTTACCGAAGTGCGGCACGGACGTGTATGGACGAAGCAATGCGAGATGCGTGCGGACGCGGTGCGTCCGGGTCACAGTCGGCCAAGCAGGTCGGTGACGCCCATGCGGCGGGCCAGCCGCAGCCGCAGTTCCTCAGCGGCGCCGTTGATGATCTCCGCGCCGTAGTCAGAGGCGTCGGCAACGGTGCGGCGGGGGCGCTGTCCAGCCGGAAGGCCGACCACCCGGACAATCTCGTCGGCGACAATCTGCGGGTCGGCACTGATGGCATTTATCATCATGCGTTCGGTGTCCTCACCCATGGAGGCGAGGAAGGGCGCGATCTTGTCGTAGGCGGCGGTGCGCTGGGTGTCAGCGGGGAAAGCGGCGTTGGCGAAGTGCGCCGTGCCATGGGTGAAGACGCCGGGCATCAGAATCGTGGTCTCGATGCCATAGGCGGAGACCTCCCAGGCGGTCGACTCCGCGAAGGCGTCGAATGCGGCCTTGGCCGCCGAGTACGGGGCGAGGAAGGGCGGGATGGCGCGGGTGGTGCCGGAACCGACCCACAAAAGCAGGCCCGACTCCTGGCGGCGCATCACAGGCAGGACGGCGCGGTTGACTCGCAAGGCGCCTACGGCGTTGACGTCGAAGGCGCGTATGACCTCCTCCGGGCTGAAAGCCTCGGTGACACCGACCAGCAGGTGGGCGGCGTTGTGAACGACCACGTCGAGGCCTCCGCCCTGCTGGACGATGTGCCCGACGGCGGCGGCCGCGGACTCCTCTGACAACACGTCGAGTTCGACGACGGCCAGCTCGCCGACCGCGCTCTTGGTCCGGTCCAGCAGATGCTGGGCCTTGTCGGAGTTGCGGCCCTGTGGGTCACGCATCGAGGCAAAGACGCGGTGGCCGGCCTGGGCCAGCGAGATGGAGGCGAGGGCGCCCATCCCGGTGCCCGCGCCGGTCACCAGCACGGTGCTCGGGGTGGTGTTCGCGGTCTCAGTGCTCATGATTTCTCCTGGATCGTGGCGTCGGCTCTTCCTCCGATAGGAGGAATCGCCGATCGCCGGTTCGCTACATCGACAGCGGTGAACACTGGTAACGAAATGTCGTTACCGTCGATCACATGAGTGCTCCATGCGCGGACTTCTCAACGAGGGTCGTACGGATGGGAGTCGCCGCCACATCGCCCACGGACCAGCCGGTCTCGGCGCAGGAGAGCCGGGCATACAACTTCGTCGGCGTCTGGAACCTGCACGTGGCCTTCCGGCTCCCTCTACCTGGCCCGCCCACCGGCTCCTGTGCGCCGGCTCTCGCCTAAACGCGGGTTATGCCCTCAAAGATGCTGCATTCTGGTGCGGCTGGTCACCCGGGCGGCCGAAGCCCGTCCGCTGCGGACGGGCTTCGGCCGCCGACGCGCGGCTGCCTTCAAAGCCCTGCTGGACGAGGACCGTGCGGACGAGACGGCAATGCCTACTGCTGGGCGTATGGCTGATCCGACTGACCGCACCGGCCGTCTCTGTCGTCCGCATGGTCCGAGAAGGGGCGTTATCAGGCGGAGCGGGCGTGTGCGTCGGCCCCTCGGTCCCGGATGCTGGAAGTCCTTTACGCGCTGGCCGGGTGGACGGTCAGCAGGTCGTCGAGGTCGATGCGGGTGAGGAACTCGCGGCGGATCCGGTCGGCGACGTTCGACACCTCTTCGGAGCCGTCGTTGGCCGGGTCGATGTGAACACGGTAGGGACGCTCGCCCGCGGGGAGCGCCACGATGCGGGCGATCTCGTCGGAGACCAGGGATGCCTCAGCGCCTTCGGGGGCCAAGGCCGCAAGCTTCTGGGCCACCTGCTCCATCAGGCCCGCGTACTTGGTCTCGTATTCCGCCTCGACGGCGCCGTCGGCCGGGTGGCCGGAGTGCGCGAAGTGATTGGTGCCGCTGGTGAAGGAGCCGGGGACGATGATCGACGTCTCGACCCCCCAGCGGGCCAGTTCGCCTGCGTAGGTCACCGCGAGTGAGTCCATCGCGGCCTTGGCCGCGAAGTACGGGCCGAGGTAGGGCGGGGTGCCGCCCTTGACGCTGGAGCTGGACACCCAGACGACCAGGCCCTGGCCGGCCTTGCGCAGATGGGGCAGGGCGGCACGGTTCAGGCGCTGGGTGGAGAGCACGTTGATGTCGAACAGCTGGTCCAGCTGCTCCGGGGTGAACGCCTCGGACGGGCCGGTGACCATGTGGCCGGCGTTGTGGATGAGGACGTCGATGCGACCATGCTCCTCGATCAACTGCTTGACCGCGGCATCGACGGAGTCCTGGAGGTTGACGTCCAGGTCGACCGCTCGCAGGTCGACTCCGTGCTCCTTGGCATAGTCGCGAGCAGCCTGCACCTGGGGCGCGTTACGCCCGGTGGTCTCGCGCATGCCTGCGTAGACGATGTTCCCCGTGTCGGCCAGGGCACGGGCGGTGAGGGCGCCGAAGCCGCTGGATGCGCCGGTGATGAGGACGATGTTGCTCATGGGTTCTCCTTGAACACGGTGTTGTTACTGTCGAACGGAAAGCGATGGACGCCCGGGGGGGGGCACCGGGCGTGCCTGTCGCCCGGCCGGTCATGGTTCTGCACACTTCCGGCAGCAGACGTTCATTGCCCGCGGTGGCACTCACGGGCCGAAAGGGGAGGCAGTGTTCATGGGACGGGGAGGCACTCGCTGTTGCGGCGATGAGCGAATGGCGGCTGGTGCCTGTTCTCGCAGCTGGCGCTGCTGTCCCGGTCACTGGACCGGTGGCGGCGTCGCACAGATCACTACCGGGTTGCTGCCCGAAGTCCTGGGCACCCGACGCAGGCACTGACTCCCGGCCGCTGCCGAAGCGCTGTCGACGTGAACAGCGCCATATGCGCTTGTCAGGCGATACCGCCGTTGGTGAAGATGACCTGCCCGTTGATCCAGCGGGCCGGCCCGGCAAGGAACGCCACGGCCTCGGCGATGTCTTCGGGAGTGCCGATCCGCTCCAGCGGCGCCGCCTTGGCGAGGTTGTCGAGGGCGGCCTGGTCCTTGCCCTCCAGGAACAGCGGGGTCGCGGTCGGGCCAGGGGCGACGGCGTTGACGGTGATGTCCTTGCCGCGCATCTCACGGGCCAGGACCAGGGTCATCGCGTCGACCGCGCCCTTGCTGGCCGCGTAGGCGCCGTAAGTGGGGAACTGGAGCCGGGTGAGGGACGAGGAGACGTTGATGATCGCCCCGCCGGAACGCACGCGTCGGGCCGCCTGCTGGGAGACGACGAAGGTGCCGCGGATGTTGGTGCGGTGCATACGGTCGAGGTCGTCCAGGTTCAGCGTGGCGATGGGTGACAGAAGCATGACACCTGCAGTGTTGACGACCACGTCGACCCGACCCAACTCCGCCTCGGTGACGTCGAAAGCCGCCGCCATCGCCACCTCGTCAGCGACGTCAGCGGCCACGGCGACGGCCTGACCACCCGCCGCCTTGATGGCGTCGACCGCCTCGTCGGCCTTGACCTTGTTGCCTGCATAGTGCACGGCGACGGCGAACCCGTCCTGGACGAGACGGTTCGTGATGGCCCGGCCGATGCCTCCGGTGGCGCCGGTGATCAGTGCAACGCGAGAGGTCGTGTTCGTCATGATGACCAGTCCTTGGATGAGAGTGGTACGCGGATGGACAAGTGGATGCGCCGGTCGCCGGGAGCATCCGGAAACGCGGTACCCAAGACCGGCGGACGATTGTTCATCTCCCCTCGGCGCAAGGAGAGCCGCGAGCGGGGAGTCTGACGTTGCCGGCTTGGCGCGGCGAACCACTTCGAGGTCTGCCTCTCCGTGTCTCGGCGCACCATCAAGTCTTCCGCGGGCGCCGACGAGGGACCATGTGGCGGGCCGGACACCTGACGTCTGGGCTACCCGGCGGGAATGTAGGGCCAACCCCCACCCAGGTGAATGGAGTGCCCCGACCGGCGGGGCGCGTGGAGGGAGTACCCGGTAGATCGGGGCGTCCGGCCACAACCAGTTGCTGACATCGGCTACGAGGACGATCCGCCTGGCCGGGCGCGGCAACGGGTTGGAGGCGGGTGAGGCGACCGCCTATCTGACCAACCCCAGGCACCCATGGCCGACCGCACCGTATACCGGCCCGGCCCGCAGCAACGAGACCCGAGCCCCTTCTCATGCCGGGAAGCTCGAGGCCCGGCGCCCGCCCGCGCTAAGACCACGATGCGGTGAGGAACAGAACGACGACCTCCATCCCCGACCCCGCAGATGAACCAAACCGTTTGGACGTGACGGTCGCCCTCCGGGAGTCGCTGGCAACCGGCACACGCTCCAGGTGTGCCGCGGGCGGGCCGTGAACGGCCCGCCCGCACCTGTGTGAACGCGACATCGTGCGCCAGCGCAGGCCGAAGGCCCGGTTCACGGTCTGGGTGACCGCGTAACCCGCGGAGTCGTGCGCACGTGCACGCAGCGAGACGAACCGCGCCTGCTTCGGGGCGGACAGCTTGAAGCGGCCGTCGTGCCCGCAGGCGGTCTTCCGCCAGGTGTGTCCGTCGTCGTAGGACACCTCCAGCGAGACGGCCGAGAGGGTGCCCGTGCCGCCCGGAAGGTGGGAGGCCGTGACGGACAGCGTGCTCCTGCGGACGGCCCTGCCGTCGGCGTCCGTGGCCGAGCTTCCCCAGGGCACCTACTCGTTCCCCCTGATGGCGGCCGAAGGCGCGAGCGCGGACTACGCCGGGGTGGACGCGCGCGGCAAGGCCGTGGTCGTCTTAGCCTGTCAGGCGAACGAGCAACAATGCCTTGTCGTCAGTACCGGGTACAGTGCGAGCCGCATGGTTCAGAATAGCGTCGGCGATTTCCTCTACACTCTGTTCGCCAGCGCCAGTGAGTTCGTGAGCCAAGTCGACGATGGCGTCGCCGATGTCGACACCTGGGGTTTCAACAAGTCCGTCAGTGTAGAGGGCCAAGATCGTGCCGGAACTCAGGGCAACCTCGGTGGTGGGGTATTCAGCGTCTGGGATGACACCGAGGAGCGGGCCCGGATTTATCTGCAAAATTGCGCTTTCCGCACCAGGATGACGAATCAGGGCCGGGGGATGGCCCGCAGTGGCGAAGTGGGCGCTCTTTTGGGCAACATCCACGTGTGCATACAGGCAGCTAGTGAAAAGCCCCGGGTTGAGGTCGGCAAGCAGTCGGTTCGTACGGGCCAAGACCTCTCCGGGAGCGGCACCCACGGCGGCGTGCGCATGGATGGCCGTTCGGACCTGTCCCATGAGGGCGGCGGCTTGCACACTGTGCCCCTGCACATCACCAATCACCACGTCGGCACATGCAACTGAAGAGCGAATAAGGTCGTAAAAATCCCCACCGATATCCATACCGAAGCCAGCGGGAAGATAGCGGGCCGCGACTTGCAGTCCAGGTACCGCGGCCAGATCCTGCGGGAGCAAATCCGCTTGTAGGGCCCGTGACAGATTATGCCGAACATCGAAAAGGCGAGCACGATCCAACGCCTGCGCGATCACTCCCGCCAGCGCGGTAAGGAGGGCACGCTCGGCCTCCGGGAAGGAGCGAGAGCGATCATAGGACAGGACCAGAAGGCCGATCAGTCGGCTTGAGGCTATCAACGGCAGGAAAGCCCAGGCATCCCTATTACCGTATCGGGCAGGATTGGGATAGGTGTTCTGAAATTCGGCGTAATTGGAGAAGAAGACCGGCCCTCCCATCGCCAGAACCTGCGTGGAGGGAGTGTCTGCGCTTAGCGATTCGCCGTCAAATTGTCCCACGAATTCGGCGCTGTACCCACGGTAGCCAACAACCCTGAGTCGACCCTCTTCGACTGTCATCAGGGCCAGCCCCTGAGCCCCAAAGGAAGGGACGAACTGATTGGCCACCAAGTCGACAACATCCGCAACGCCGGCGGCCTCCGTAAGCGTCGCCGCAAGGTGCATGAGCTGGTATAGAGCCGACGCGCCAGTCGGACCCGTGGCAGGGCGCTCAGCAAGACCAGGGATCGTCGGGCGACCATCCGTAAGCGGGCTGATGAGAACGCTCACGCCCGAGGTGCCGGGTCGCAATTGAAATGAAAGCTTCCCATCCGGTGGCCTCACGGAGACGAATTCGGTCGACTGGCGGCTGACAACTGTAGCGCGGTGACAATCCTCGAACGCCGGATCAGTCAACCAAGATATCTTCTCCCATGGCCGGACTCCAACCAATTCGGCGGCTCCCGTTCCGAGAAGTTCAGCCGCAATTCTGTTAATATACGCAATTCGACCGTCGGCGTCTAGCGAAAGGCACCCCACCGCCAAATATTCGACTGCATCATGCGCGGCCATTGCCTTGGCATGGGCGACGGTGCTCGAACGCGTCGGCGAAAACACTGCTGGTTCCGCTCCAGGCTGTATCGAGTTTCCGCGTTCTGCCGCGCACCGTAGCAGCTGGCCCGCATTGCCACAAAATGCATCGATTTTGTCGCGTTCTTCCTGCTCCAACTGCGGTGTATGCGAGGTCGGCCATATCAGGCTTATGCCACCCCATGCCAAATCATCGTGAATCATTGGCGCCGATGCAACCATGAAGTCGTAGGGCAGCAGGAGCCTGAGTCGCGGGTAGCGGTGAGCCATCTGCTGCGGGGTATTCACCCATACAAGTTGCCGCCCCCGCACTGCCTCGGCCACTGGTGTTACTTCACTGAGGGGAATCCGCATCCACGGAGCAACGATTCCTCGAGAGGCGCCCGCCACTACCGCGAGATGCAGCACCTCGCCTCCTTCGGGCAATACATATAGCGTGCCGACTGCAGCTTCGGTGTCCAGCACCAAGCGGTTGAACGGATCGATGATTTGCTGCAAATTCGAAGCAGCGAAATTTTCGTATTCCCTCATATCGCCGCCAACCTTGCGGAGATCAGTATGCCGACGTTGCGGATCGGGTCCGTGCGCGCTCGTCCTGACGACATCACGCGCTTTCTTCTCTAGATTGTCATGAGGATTCGCAGGCCGCAAAGCATGCGATCAGGTGCTGTGAGTCGATACCGGTGAGCTAGGGGTGTACGGCTTCTGTGCCCCTGAGGGTAACCTGCCCTACGACGACCCGCTCTCGTGCATAGGGGTGTCCCCATAGTCGAGGCCGTGCACACGTGGGGTCCACTCCATCGCAAGACTTCTACCCGTGAGAGATCATGGAGTCCGTCCCGTCGGCCGCATGAAGTGGCGCGGTTGCCGGTGCGCTAAGAGGCCTGGTAGCGAGTCCGGTAGCCGATAGGTGTCCCCGACGCCTGGATTTCCGCGACTGCTTCCAAGGCAGCGAAGATCTTCTTCGATCCGTGATGCCTGCCAGCCGTCATTCGGCCGAGGAAGCGTCCTAACCGGGTCCCCCGCGGCCCCGCGATGGGTCGCTGGGCGCCACGGTTAGTCACCCACATGTATGCGAGAAGGGGGGGTTACCGGATGATCCCGATCTATGCCTTCCCTACCCAAGCAGAGAGAAGTCGACATGACTGAGTCACGTCCGCCGTTCCCACCGTTCGATCGGCAGAGCGCCTGGGCCAAGGTGCAGGCCGCTGAGGACTCATGGAACAGTCGAGATCCGCAGAGGGTCGCCCTTGCTTACACACCAGACTCGGTCTGGCGCAACCGTGACGCGCTCATCCGAGGGCGCGCGGCGATCATCGAGTTCCTAACCGCCAAGTGGGAACGGGAACTCGACTACGCATTGCGCAAGAGTCTGTGGGCGTACGAAGGAGACCACATTGCTGTGCGATTCCAGTACGAGTGGCATGACATCGAGGGGAAGTGGTTCCGAAGCTACGGGAACGAGCTGTGGGAGTTCGACAAGAACGGGCTCATGCGCAGACGCGAGGCGAGCATCAATGACGTTGAGATCGCCGAGTCCGATCGACGCTACTTTGGTCCGCGCTCGGCGGATGAGCGCGGGAGCGGTCACGATTTCGCGTTGTATTAGATGGACCGTGGACGGCACAGTGGTCCCAGTCCGGTCGCAAGGTGCTTCGAACCGCCACTACCGGCTCTCCGCAAACGTGCAGGTCATCGACGTCGCCGGGTCGTCGCTAACCTGGGCGCCGGGCACCAGGGCCAACGCTGTTGTGTGGTGCAACTCCGTTCATGCCGCAGCAGTGCCAGGGGTCACCGTGCGCGGAGACGAAGCCTCTCTCAACACCGCCCTGCCCGTCACGCACCGCGAAGGTGCGACCGCCTCAAGCGATTGCCGGGAGTGAGTAGTCGACATGCCGCCGTTTGGGCAAGGCTGGCCTGTGCTGGACCGCTCGCGAACTCTCTCCGTCGCTGCTGATCGAGCTGGAACGGCGCGAGTGCGTCTGCTTACTGATCGTTTCAGAATGACGTGCGGAGTCGTCGGAGGCAGATGATGCTGCAGGCGAGTTCCAGGAGGCCCTGGTGGAGGTCGGCGCGGCGTTCGTAGCGGATCCGCAGTCGTTTGAACTGGTGGAGCCAGGCGAAGGTGCGCTCGACGACCCAGCGGGTCTTGCCCAAGCCGGAGCCGTGAGCGACGCCGCGCCGTGCGATGAGGGGCTTGATCCCGCGCTGCCAAAGCAGCCGGCGGTACTTGTCGTAGTCGTAGCCGCGGTCGGCAAATAGCCGCTTGGGCTTGCTGCGCGGACGCCCTTGAAGGCCCCGTATTCGGGGGATCGCGTCCAGCAGCGGGATCAGCTGCGTGACGTCATGCCGGTTCCCGCCGGTCACGGACACGGCCAGCGGGGTGCCGCGGCGGTCGACGATCAGGTGGTGTTTGGAGCCGGGGCGAGCTCGATCGACCGGCGAAGGCCCGACGTGATCCCCCCTTTGAGGGCCCTGACATGGGAGCCGTCGATCGCGCAGTCGTCCATCTCGAGCAAACCGGCCTTGCGTAGTTCGGCAAGGAGCTCCGCGTGCAGGCGGGGCCAGACTCCTGCTTCGGTCCAGTCCCGCAGACGCCGCCAGGCGGTCACGCCGGAGCAGCCCACCACGCCGGCAGGGACGTCCCGCCAGGCCACCCCCTTGCGCAGCACGTAGACAATGCCCGCCAGGGCAACACGGTCGGGCACCCGAAGTCGGCCTGGGTGCCGGTGCCTTCGCTCAGGCTGAGGCGGCAGCAGCGGGGCTATGCGTTCCCACAGGTCATCAGGGACAAGATCATCGGACACCCCGCAGACCCTGCCGACGAAGATCACTGACTGCCAGCCGACACGCCGATCTCATTCTGAAACGATCAGTTATAGGTCAAGTGCTACCTGTCCCGGACATAGCAGAGCCCTGGTTGCAGAGCCGAAGCTCGGCAACCAGGGCTTGCCATCCGAGTGCGCTTCCGTCGCCCGGGACGGCCGCACGCTGGTCAGCGTTCGCTGTCGAGGGTGGCCATCATCGGGGCCGCGTACCGCTCGCCGGCCGCCGAGCCGGCGGGAATGGCCGCCTCGATCTCGTCCAGCGTCTCCCGGTCGAGCTTGAGGTCGTCGGCCCCGAGCGACTCCGCCAGACGCTCGCGGCGACGGGCACCGACCAGGGGCACGATGTCCTGCCCCTGGGCTGCCACCCAGGCGATGGCCACCTGACTGGTGACGGCGCCGAGCCGCTCCGCGACCCTGCTCAGTGCCTCGACCAAGCGCAGATTGGCCTCAAGGTTCTCGCCCTGGAAGCGCGGCGAGTGGGCACGGAAGTCACCGCCGCTCAGTTCGCGGGACGGCGACCAGTGGCCACTGAGCAGACCACGCGACAGGACCCCGTAGGCGGTCAGACCGATACCCAGCTCGCGCAGCACGGGGATGATGTTCTCCTCCGGGCCGCGCGAAAGCAGCGAGTACTCGATCTGAAGGTCGCTGATCGGGGCCACGGCCGCCGCACGGCGGATCGTGTCGGCGCCGAGCTCGGACAGCCCGATGTGACGGATGTAGCCAGCCTGGCGCATCTCCTCCAGGGCCCCGACCGTCTCCTCGACCGGTATCTGCGGGTTGAGGCGGGCAGGGCGATAGATGTCGAGGTAGTCGGTGCCCAGGCGGCGCAGGGAGTACGACAGACGGTCCTTCACCGCGGCTGGGGACACGTCGTAGGGCACCGGCTGGAAGCTGCCGTCGGGGGCGCGGCGCGAGCCGAACTTCACGCTCAGTACGACGTCCTCGCGGTTGCGCTCACGCAGCGCACGGGCGATGAGCATTTCGTTGGCGCCGGAGCCGTAGAAGTCACCGGTGTCGATGAGGTTGAGGCCGGCGTCGATCGCTGCGTGCAGGGTGGCGATGCTCTCGGCGTCGTCGGCGGGACCGTACAGATCCGACATTCCCATGGCGCCCAGGCCGATGGTGGACACCTCGGGGCCGTTGGCGCCCAGCTTGCGACGGCTGACGGGCATGGTGTTTCTCCTTCGTGATTCGTTACCGAAGTGCGGCACGGACGTGTATGGACGAAGCAATGCGAGATGCGTGCGGACGCGGTGCGTCCGGGTCACAGTCGGCCAAGCAGGTCGGTGACGCCCATGCGGCGGGCCAGCCGCAGCCGCAGTTCCTCAGCGGCGCCGTTGATGATCTCCGCGCCGTAGTCAGAGGCGTCGGCAACGGTGCGGCGGGGGCGCTGTCCAGCCGGAAGGCCGACCACCCGGACAATCTCGTCGGCGACAATCTGCGGTGCGCCCTCCGGATTCCTCATCGAGGCGAGCACGGTATGGCCCGCCTTCGCCAGATTAACTCGAGGCTAGGACGGGCTATGCCAGTTCCCGCACCCGCCAGCAGAACGTTTCTTGGCTGGGTAGCCCTACTTCCTCCTGATGGAATTAGAGCGTGAAGTCAATTTTCGACGCAAGACTTACATTGCCGCACAGAATGGAATATGGCGCGTCATTTTTAATGCTAACGTGCGACTGTTATCGATGATTCAGAGGGAAAGATCGGGGCATCCACACCACCACTGGCCCGCCTGTATCCCGGGCCAGGTGGGCCTGGATGCGGATGCTCGTGCTGCCAGCGGACGGCTGTCGGGCCTGAGCAGCGACCAGGAAGTTATCCGAACAGTCACGTCTTCGGGCGACGGACTTGCCGGCCCCTCCGGCGTGACTGGCGTGTCCCAGGATGCGACGGCTTCAGGGCATGCTGACTTTACGTTCGGCGTCGCGGAGTGGTGCTTGCACCAGGCGTGGCCGCTTCGGCCCGAAAAGCATGGGGACGAGCATGCCAGGTGAGAAGAGACGAACAGGCGGCTTCTCCAGGCTCATGACGTCGAGCAGGGCCTCGAGCGCCTGGGGATTGCGAGCACCAGTGGCCACCGCCCGGTCGACATACCGCGCGAGAAGGCGCTCCACGGTGCTCGGAGGTGCCTCCGTGGCGCCGGGATAGAAGGCGTCCTGGCCGAGAGCCAGACTCCAGGCGGCAGAGACGGGACGCGCGGCAGCGTGTTGGAGGCGGCGGGCGGTGCCAGGAGCAATGAGACTGGTCACGCGTAGAACATCCCGGACCGCGATTGCGCTCTGAGCGGCAACCGTGAGGCCGTGTCCGTAGACAGGATTGAATCCGGCGATGGCGTCACCGATTGCAACGAATCCGTCGGGCCAGCTCTTCAGCTTCTCGTAGTACCGCCGGCGATTGGCGGTACTACGGCTGATGGTGATGTCATCGAGTGGCTCCGCGTCGCGGATGAGGCAGCCGATCAGGGGATCCGGAAGGCTGAGCGCGAAGTCTACGAAGGCGTTGGGGTCAGTGGTGGGCTCTCCGCCGCGAGTGCCCCTTAGCGTGACGAGCCAGCGGTTTCCCTCGATTGGCAGCAGCAACCCCCCCTTTCCGGGGGGAGCAGCCGGGTTGGCCTGCACGTTGATCAGAGGGAACTCCGTGTTCGAGGCAGCCGCGGGTGCATTGAAGAGACGCGTGGCATAGGTAACGCCTGCGTCCACCACCCGCTCAGCGACACGCGGCAACCCGAGACCCTGGAGCCACTGGGGTGCCCGAGAGCCGCGACCCGAGGCGTCCACGATCAAGTCGGCCGACAGGATCGACTCTTCCTCGCCAGTACGGATCCGGACGCCTGTAACTCGGCTAGCATCCCCTTCTATCCCAATCACAGTGGTGTTGGGCCGCAAGCTGACGCTGCCTAGAGCGAGGACCAGATCCCGGAGCACAAAGTCCATGAGGTCGCGAGAACTGACCAAAGCCCGGTGGCGGTTACTTAGGAAGCGCCTGAACCAGATGCCATTGGGCGCGCGGCACACCATGTCGCCCATGATGTGGGCCAGACGGCCGCCGCGCGCGAGGATGTCGTTAATGGCTCCGGGAATCAGTTCGTCGAAGGCAGTGACTCCACCGCTCCACACCAGATGTGCGTGCCGGGCTTGTGGCACCCCGCGGCGTGGGTGTGGTTGGTCGGGCAGGTCGTCACGTTCGACGAGCGTGACGTCCGCGAGCGGTGCGAGTGCAGCTGCGGTCAATAGCCCTGCTGCACTCGCCCCTATGATCAGTACGGTCCGCGGATGATTCGCTGCGCAGTCAGGCGCATATGCGGGATCATTAGTCAACTAACTTCGAGTCCTGTCGATAGCGCTGATCAAGGGAGGTGCAGTCGCTCCGTGCTCCCGATTCAGCTCGTTTCGTCATGAGCACGGTGGCCCAACGTTTAACACGCGTATCCCGGTCTCCTACGGGCTCTACATCCCGGATTCTCGCCGCGCCTCGCCCAGCGAGCGGCAAAGCGGACGAGCTCGAGATCGCCTCCGTGAACGACGGCCCGCCCAGCACCTACGGCCGGTGGAGATAAGAGCTCGGTCGTACGAGAGCGTGTCCCAATCGTGCTGCTCGAGTGGGCGCGGTTGCGGCCATCACCCGGCTGTCATCGCCTCGACCGCGGACGGTCCAGATCCGGCCGACGGATGGAACACGGCAGCCTGCCCGTGGCGGGTGCCCTCGGAGTCCTCTAGGTTCCACATGCGGACGTCCTCGATCCGGAATATGCGGCCCTCCTTGTGCCGTCGCAGTCCTTGGTATCCGTCGGCGTAGCCGTGTTCGTTCACCGACGCGAGAAGGGCATCCCGGTCCTCTTGCGCATCCGGCGCGGCCGACAGGCGCGAGGGAAGGCCGATGAACTCGTCCCAGGTGTAGCCGAAGGCCCGCTGCGCGGTGCGGTTGGCGTAGAGGAACAGCGGGTCGGCTGACGCGTCGTGAGCCAGTAGCACGAAGGGCGCCTTCTCGTAGAGCCACTGGGCGGCCTCGGCGTCCGATGCCCACACCGGTGGACACAGGTCGACGCCCACCAAACGGCGGTAGCTGTCCAGGAGGAGGGCGGCGAAGCGGGGATCCGCGCGCCGGTCGGAGGGCGCCTGCACCCGCGGGGACGGATCAGTCACCGTTCTCGACCCAGCTCATGAGCTTGCGGAGCTTCTTGCCGGTGGTCTCCAGCAGGTGGTTCTCGTCGGCCTTCTTGTACTCGTTGTAGCGCGGCAGACCGGCGTTGTACTCGGCGATCCAGTTGTTGGCGAAGGAGCCGTCCTGGATCTCCGCCAGGACCTTCTTCATCTCGGCCTTGGTGGCGTCGGTGATGATGCGCGGACCGGTGACGTAGTCGCCCCACTCGGCGGTCTCGGAGATCGACCAGCGCATCTTCTCCAGGCCGCCCTCGTACATCAGGTCCACGATGAGCTTCAGCTCGTGCAGGCACTCGAAGTACGCGATCTCCGGCTGGTAACCAGCCTCGGTCAGGGTCTCGAAACCGGCCTTGACCAGCGCCGCGGTACCACCGCAGAGCACCGCCTGCTCACCGAACAGGTCGGTCTCGGTCTCCTCGGTGAACGTCGTCTTGATGACGCCCGCACGGGTGCCGCCGATGGCCTTGGCGTAGGACAGCGCGAGCGCGAAGCCGCCCCCGGTCGCGTCCTGCTCGACCGCCGCGATGCACGGGACGCCGCGGCCCTCCTCGTACTGACGGCGCACCAGGTGACCCGGGCCCTTGGGGGCGACCATGCACACGTCGACACCGGCCGGGGGCTTGATGAAGCCGTAGCGGATGTTCAGGCCGTGTCCGAAGAACAGCGCGTCGCCGTCCCTCAGGTTGTCCCTGACGGACTCCTCGTACACCCGCGCCTGGATCGGGTCCGGGACCAGGATCATGATGACGTCGGCCTCGGCCGCGGCCTCGGCGGGGGTGACCACGCGAAGACCCTGCTCCTCCGCCTTCGCCTTGGACTTGGAGCCCTCGTGCAGGCCGACGCGCACATCGACCCCCGAATCGCGCAGCGACAGCGCGTGCGCGTGGCCCTGGCTCCCGTAGCCGATGACCGCGACCTTGCGGCCCTGGATGATGGACAGGTCGGCGTCGTCGCCGTAGAACAGCTCAGCCACTGCTTTCCCTTTCACGAACTTACTCACGCAAGGATGCAAGTCACCTTGGGTGCGGGAGCACCCCGGCGCCGGATGGGCCCGGGGAGCGGCAAGAGGCGGAAACATTGACTGACCGCAGGTTGAATGTGGCCGTATATATCGCTCGCGTGCCCAGCACTCAAGTCGGTGTACCCGAAGCCACACCTGCCGAGAATATTGTGACGTCGGCACGGTAGGCAGCCTCTTAGGCTAAGGGTAGGGCACCCGAACAACACTCAAGGTCCATCTTGGGTGTACGTAACAGGTACACTCGTGCGCCGCCACGAGTCAATGAGGCGCGTAGCCGACTCTGCCCGCTACGTCCTCATCTATTCTCACGCCGAACTGCCGAATATGTGCGCTTCGTTACACCGCGGTCCCGTACCAATGCGGAGGACCCACCAACGTGTGCATGTGCTTGGATGGGGGACGATCCAAGCAAGCTCGGACATGGGTCTCGTGTCATGTTGCACTCAGGAAAGCATGCCTGGAATCTTGAAATGGGCATTGCCGAAGTAATCTTGCTGACCGACCACTGTGGGTTCAGCAGACAGGAATGGGTAGTGGCTTCGCACCATCTTTTCCCCACAGGGGCCACCCCCCGGCGGGCACAATTTCGGAAACTCCGCGCCGCTACGAGCCCATGTGAGCGAGCACTTCGCCGACCTCACAGCACTAATTATCTGCAATTACAAGCACGAAATTGTGAGACCTAAGGAGCAACGAACGTGGACGTCAGAGCGCTCAACGCTGCTGCCCTTGACCGGTCCATCGCTGATCTGCGCCGGGGCGCCGGCTCCTGGGCCGCGAGCCCGCTAGCAGACCGCATCGTCATGCTGGAACGACTGCTCCCGCGGGTGCTGTCGCGCTCTGACGTCATGGTGACGGCGGCGGCGCGTGCCAAAGGCTACGGCCCAAGTTCTGCGTGGGCAGCTGAGGACTGGGCCGGCGGCCCGTGGGCCCTAGTACAGAGTGCCACGGCATATCTGCACGTTCTACGGCGTATCGCCAACGGCCAGGACCCCGTAAAGACCCAGAACATCCATGTGCGGGGCGCGCGCGTCCACGTCGATGTCTTCCCCGTAACCGGCTGGGACCGGATGCTGCTCAACGGCTTCAGTGCGCGGGTCTGGATGCGGCCAGGCGTTACGGCACGGCAGGTTCGTGATAGAGCGGCGAGCCCGCACCGGAGTGATGGATTCCGTCCTGGCGTGAGTCTGGTACTTGGTGCGGGGAACGTTGCCGCCATCGTGGCTCTCGACATCCTGCACAAGTTGTACGTCGAAGGCCAGGCAGTTATAGCCAAGATGAACCCCGTCAACTCCTATCTGAAGCCTCATTTTGAATACGTATTCGGAGAATTCATCGCGCGGGACTGGGTGCGCTTCGTCGACGGAGGTGCACGCGAAGGCGAGTACTTGGTCCGGCACGAGGGCGTCGACACCGTCCATGTAACTGGCAGTGGCCGTACACGCGATGCCATTGTCTGGGGCACCGGTACGGACGCCATGGATCGCCGACGTCGCGGACAGCGCCTCATGAACAAGCCTCTTAGCAGTGAACTGGGCGGGGTCAGCCCGTGCCTAGTGGCACCCGGCCCTTGGCGCGCGGCCGACTTCCGGTTCCAGGCTGAGAACATCGTCACAAGCAAGCTCAATAATTCGGGCCACAATTGCATCGCCAGTCAGATACTGGTGGTGCCTCGCGACTGGGATGGCACCGAGCGACTGCTGCAGGAGATACGGCGCCTGCTGCGTGCCTTGCCGCCCCGCAGCAACTACTACCCTGGTGCTGATGATCGGCTGGGAAAAGTTGCCACAGCCCACCCGGAGGCGGAGGTCTACGGTGATGGCTCCCGACTCCTTGTACCCGATATCACGGATTTTGACGGTCCGCTGATCAAAAGTGAGGTATTCGGTGACGCGCTGGGAGTCGTGCGCCTTCCGGGAGGGAGTACCCTGGACTACTTGACCAAGGCCGCGGAGTTCGCCAACGATATGCTTCCCGGCTCCCTCGGCGCCACCCTCATCGCGCACCCGAAAACGCTCCGAACCGATCGTGAAGTGCTGGAACGCATAATCGATCGTCTTCAGTTTGGCACTGTGGGGGTCAACTGCTGGGCAGGCCTGGGCTTCCTCCTCGGCTACGCACCTTGGGGTGCCTTCCCGGGAAACACTCAGCAAGACGTCGGCAGCGGCATTGGGTTCGTGCACAATGCCTTCATGCTCGAAGACATCGAGAAGTCTGTCCTGTACGCTCCGTTCGCGCCGGCGCCACGAGGGCTGTTCCAAGGGGCGCCGTCCATGTCACCACGGCCGCCGTTTTTTGTGACCAACCGCTCGGCGCTGACCACGATGCGGCTTGTCACGCGCTTCACTGCGGCGCCCAGTCTGCTGGCTCTCCCGGCCATTTTCGCATCCGCCATGCGCGGCTGAGAGACGATACGGCCACCACGCAAGGTCTCGGTCAGCGGGCCGGGCGCGACGTCGACCACGGCGCCGACATGTAGTTCAGCATGGGAGCGATGCGGCAAACTGACGTCCACTGCGACGCCAGCACTGCTTTCTGATGCTTCAGTTGCGGTGACCGGCCGAGGCTGCCGCCGGAGCCAAAGATTCGCTGTCTGCCTCAAGAGACGTGGTCCACTTCTTCTCGATGCCGGCGCACCTCCACACCCCCATGGCGACCATCCAGGTGCCGAAGAAGAGCGCGACAATGAAGTATCCGAGCGCGTTGAGGTCGAGTCCGCCGATCCAGCGCCAGAAGGCACCCTTCATGTGGGCCTTCTCTGCGACGAGCCCGAGTAGCTCAACAGTGCCAATGAGCCATGCGACAGCGACCGACAGGCCCGTGATGGTCAAGTTGTAGTAGACCTTCCGTACGGGCTTGGAGAACGCCCATTGGTAGGCAAAGTTCATGAAGGACCCATCGATGGTGTCCAACAGCGACATGCCAGCAGCAAATAGAACTGGCAGGCACAGAAGGGCGTACCAGGGCAAGCCGGAGGCGGCGCCGGTCCCCGCCAGGACCAAGAGCGCGATCTCGGTGGCGGTGTCGAATCCGAGGCCGAACAGCATTCCCAGGGGGTACATCTGCCAGGGCTTGGTGACAGACTTCATCACCCTTCCCAGGATGCGGTTCATGAGACCGCGGTTGTTGAGCTGCTCGTCCAGGGCTGCCTCGTCGAAGTGACCGCGGCGCATCTCCCGGAAGACCTTCCAGATGCCGGTCAGGAGGGCGAGATTGATGAACGCGATCAGGTAGAGGAAGGTGCCCGAGACGGTAGTGCCCACCCAGCTCGTGATGTGGTGCAGACGCGAATTGCTGTTCTGGACCGGATCGGCGAGGGAGCGCACGCCAACGGAGAGTATGAGGGCGAGCACGAAGACGATGCTGGAGTGCCCCAGGGAGAACCAGAAACCCACAGACAGCGGACGCTTGCCCTCGTGCATGAGCTTGCGGGTCGTGTTGTCGATCGCCGCGATGTGGTCTGCGTCGAAGGCGTGCCGCATGCCCAGCGTGTACGCCGTCAGGCCGATCCCGATGCCAAATGTCTGGGTTCCGGCGCTGTAGTGGCGTGGTGCCACGATCTCAACCAGGGTGAACCAGCCGATGACGTGCAGGAACACAATGAACGTGGCCATGCCCGCAAGCCGGGTCCATTCCGATCTGGTCATGACGCGTGCTGGCCATCGCTTGCTTCGATGGGACGAGTGACTCATAGCTTGAGCGGACATGGGGTTCTCGTGCTTTCTGTCAATTGCCGGCATCCCATGCCCCGGCAGGGGATGGAGGAGGCCGCCGGGCCGGCACGGGGGTGGTGCCGGCCCGGCGGGGCGCGGTGTCAGGCAGTCGGTACGTAGGGAAACACCTGGGACGGCTTGGAAGTGATCGAGTCCTTGTTGATCCCGAGCGTCACCGGCGTGTTGGTCGCCAGCGAGAACATCACGTCGGGGGCGTTGTCCGTCAGGGAGCGCCCGTTCCACTCCGCGAAGCCGTACACGGCGGGGGTGGCGATGGTGTACGGCAGCACGTTGGGGAAGACCTTCGCCGCGACCGTCCGGCCGTAGGCTTCGGGGTCCTCGGCGGTGCCGTAAGCACGCACGGTGCCAGCGATCATCTCGGCGATGGAAGCACCGAACGTGACGATGTCGTCGGCCGGACGGCCGATGTTGAGGTGGTCGCCCAAGTGCTCGTCGAGCTGGGTGAAGAGCGGGTGGATCATGGGGAGTCCTGCCCGGTTGATCTGCCGCCAGCCGCCGGCGTCGGTCGCCAGGCTTGACAGCGCCCATGCGCCGATGCGCCGTCCGCCCGCGAGTTCGGCAACCTCGTTTTCGGAGACCTCCAGGACGAGCGAGTGAACAGTGTGGCCCGCGAACAGGTTGACGGCACGGTCGGGGCTCCATCCGTTCAGGTCCACCCGTGTGCCCTCCTTGACCGCCTTGCCGACGGCGTGAAGCACATCGGGCTCGATCCAGAACGGATCCCCCGCCTTGCCGGCCCACGATCGGGCGCCACGGCCGAAGCTGGCAGTCTCGCCAGTGACCCCCTCGCCGATGAGCTCACCCCGGGCAAAGGGGTCCTCGGAGTGCGAGCCGATGAGGCGGTGCAGGGTGTATCGCTGGGCACCGTCCGGGTCGGCCTCACCAAAGGTGAAGCGGTAGGTCAGCTCCTCCACCGCGTCACCGTTCCCGTCGATCTTGAATTCGTAGCGGCCCTCCGGGTGGAAGCCACGGGGAATGTCCTCCCCGGCAAGCGAGTGCGACACGTTCAGGACGAAGACCGTGCCGCGCTCACCTCGGAAAAGGTAGAAATCCGTGATGTCCAGTCGCGGGTCCTGGCGGGCGATGGGGGAATCGAGGTGGTGAGACATTTTTACTCGCTTTTCTCGCGCGGCTTGTGCAGTGCTGCACCGATGTCTGACATCAGGGCCCGTCGCGTCACGGAAACTGTATCGATGTGCGTCGTGCCCTGATCGCAGAAATAATCCTCGCGAAATTTCCTGCCAGGTTCTGTCGAGCGACCCCCAAACTTGGCTGATGCCATCCCCATCGCGGGCGTGGTGTCCCCTCAAGGAACGGCATCGGGTTATCCCCACGATCGGCAATGAGACATCGGAACGCCGGATGAGCGGCTCACGTCGCGATAGCGCAACCCACTGTGACGTGAATACTGCAAAGAGTCACGTGGCGAAAGGGCCACGCCGCCTGGGTGGACGCCACACGTACACCCAGCGCCAGCCCCGAGGCGTTAGCCTGCCTTCATGGAAGATTTCACCGGTCTTGGTGCATTCATTCGGGCCAGGAGGGCGGCGACCTCGCCGGCTCAGGTGGGGCTACCCGACACCGGACCGCGCCGCACGCCAGGGCTGCGGCGCGAAGAAGTTGCCACCTTGGCTGGCCTCAGTGAGGGGTACTACGCGCGTTTGGAACAGGGGCGCGAGAAGTACCCGTCGGACCAGGTCCTCGATGCGCTCACCCGTGTCTTCGGTCTTGATCGGGAAGCCGAAGAACATCTGCACCACCTCGCTCGACGGACAGGGCAGCACTGGGCCAAGCGCCGAGAGGACGTGAGCCCGCACCTCCAAGACATGCTGGAGGCATACGGGGACACGCCTGCAATGATTCTTAGCCCTCGACTCGACATCTTGGCTGGTAACAGGCTGGGGCGAGCCCTGTATTCGGTGGTCCTTGAGGATGGCAATTTGGTGCGTTTCACCTTCCTGAATCCTGCCGCTCGCACGTTCTACCAGAACTGGGATGAGATCGCCCGCACGGGCGTGGCCCATCTTCGCGCGGCCGCCAGTGTCGATCCGGATGACACCGCCTTGCAGGATCTTGTACGCCAACTGTCCGAGAAAAGCCCCGAATTTCTCCGCCTGTGGCAGCAATACGACGTACGAGGCAAAACTCGTTCGATCAAAATGCTGCACCACCACCAGGTCGGCGACCTCACCCTGATCTACCAGTCTTTCGACGTGTCCGGCGCCCCCGGACAGCAGTTGGTCACTTACCAGGCCGAAGCCGGCTCTCCGAGCGAAACACAGCTTGCCCGCCTGTCTGCTCTAACTGCCGACGATGCCACGGGGTGACGGACCGCGTCAGCCAGCGTTTCCTCTTAAGCCTCGCGGATCGATTCGCGCCCCAGGCCGCTCAAATGCGGGCATCGCCTGAGCTGTTCGTCCACCCGCACGGTGTACGGGGCAACCTGCATCTGAAGGAAAAGGGGGGGCAGGCGCTGGGCCGAACCGCACAAATCCCGTCCCCACAAGTTGCCGCACGGATTTGTGTTGTCAGACGTGCCCGGAAGCGGTCCCCGATACGTGCACAATGCACCAGCACGGGACGGGGAGGGCACAAGGATGGCGCGACGAATGCGGCATGCGCGATGCCGGGCCGACTGGCGCACTCCGGAGAGGATATAGCCGACCGGAAGAACTCACAGCCCGCGCTGCCGCGTCCGGCGCCGGCACGCTGGGAGTGGGGCCCTGAGCAGGGCAAGGCGACCCACTGGGCATAGCAACGGCGGACCGCGTCTTCCATCCCAACGCGGGAGCATCGTCCCGGGGGGGGGGGGGGGGGGGGGGGGGGGGGGGGGGGGGGGGGGGGGGGGGGGGGGGGGGGGGGAGAGGGGG
>NZ_JBYIQW010000058.1:0-46142 GCF_057707815.1 Actinacidiphila sp. bgisy160 | reverse complement strand
CGGGCGCGTGCGGCAGCACTGCCGCACCTGCGGTCGGGGGCCGCCTCTCGTTTCCCGCCGGCCGCCGCACAGGAGTACACCGGACAGGAGACATCCAGCCGCAAGCAAGGGAGGGAGGGAACGACGATGCCAGCCGAGCCGCTGCCGGAGGCATTCGGGGCCTGGGCACGCGAGATCGTCAAGGCCTTCCCCCACATGTCGGATGAATCCCTGCAGAAGGTCGCGGACATTTTCGACGAGATGGATGCGCGGCTCATCGAGGAAGTCGCCCGACGCCAGACACACCCCTCCGCGGGCTCGACGCCCGACCCGCACAGCCCCGCCCCTCCGTCACCCCGGGCGGCTGCCGGGGAAGCCTGACGCGTGTTGCGTCCCTGCCGCAGGTCGATGCGCAACGTTCGCCGGCGTCGGGCTGAAGGCGGGCGTACCGGCAGCGGTGACCAGGTCGGCCAAGTGCAGGCCGTGCATCCGCCGGTCCGGCGACCCGGCCGGACGGCTGCCCCGAGACGGCAGGCGGCACGCGACAGGCCGTCGCCCCGCGTACACCGTGCGGCACGCCGCGCGGTGCTTGTTCAGCCGGTCCTGGACGACCCGATGCAGGCGCGTGAGGAGCACCGTATTGCCGAAGTCGCCCACCGCGAGCCTGACGTCGCTGTCAGGCTCTCCCACCGACCGCGTCCGCCTGGGTGCTCCTGGGCGCTGCCGGCGGTCCGGGCGGGTTCGGGCGCCGCCGTGCGTAGGTCCACAGTTGGTCGATGAAGGCGAAGCCGAAGGATTCGAAGAGCCTGGGGGCGGCCTGGTGGCCGGGGACCGTCTCCGGGAGGTCGTCGACGACGAGGGCGACCTCGGTGGCGCCCTGCTCGGCCAGCAGGGCCAGGGCCTGGCTGAGCAGCTGCTGGGCCAGGCCGTGACGGCGCTGCTCGGGCAGGGTCTCGATCCACCACACGGTCGCGGTGTGGTCGGGTCCGACGCTGACCAGGGTTTCGGCGACCGGCTCGTCCGCCTCACGGATGATCAACCGGTAGCCAGGAGGGAATTCGCAGGGGAAGACGTCGGCGACCAGCTTTGCGGGCAGCGTCTCGACGGGCAGCGGGCGGTGCAGGTAGCAGCCCCGGCGGCGACCGGTGAAGCCGGTCCCCAAGAGCGCGTCGTGGGTGGCGGCGCGGCGGGTCCGGGGCAACCCGCCCGGGCCGAGGGCGTCCGGCGGGGCACCGACGAAGGCCTCGACCAGCGGGCAGCCGGCGAGTTCCGCGACGGCGTGCGTGAGCAGGGCACGCAGCACGACGGGGTCCTCTCGGGCGTGCAGCCAGCAGATCAGGCCGACCTGCACATCGGGCCAGGCCAAGAACACGATGACGCCGCGGGGCCGGTCCTCGGCGTCAGCCAGCACACTGATGCAAGGCCGGGCAGGTGCCGCCCAATCAGCGAGGTGGGACGGCCCCCGGGCGGCGTCAGCCAGGATGTCCCGGGTGCAGCACGGCTGTCCCGGCGGCCGGTCGGCGTTGATCAACTCACGCACCACCGGCTCGTCCTTGGGGCGATACGGACGCACCACCGACCCTCTCGCAGGGCGGGGCGAAAAGGCTTCTTCATCCTTTCGCATGCTGCTGGCCTTCTTCCGACAGCTGCAGCACTCACGTCTTTCAGCGTGCCGTGTTCTGCTTGTCCTGTCACGGGGCCGCCCGGCAACAGGGCGCGCCGTCATGCGGCGGGCGTGACCTGCTGGGCCTCGGCCAGCACCGCACAGATCTCGTCGATCAACGGCTGGTGGATGGGCAGTGCCAGGTGGCCGACGCCGTGGACGAGCACGCTGCGGGCCTGCAGGTCGGGGTGGTCGATGCGGGCTCTGCCGGCGGGGATGACGGCCTCGTCCAGGTCGCTGTAGAAGGCGACGAACCGGGTTCGGCAGCCCGCAGTCGGCTCGGCGAGCTCGGCCAGCAGTTCGCTTCCCGGCCTGAGCTGGCGCAGCAGCGGGTGGGGCGGGGCCAGCAGCGCGGTTGCGGTGCCGCCGTGCGGCGTCCCGAGCGTGATCACCAGCGGGACGCAGGCGTCTCCGCCGAGCCGCTGCACGTAGTAGCGCGCGATCAGCCCGCCCAGGCTGTACCCGACCACGCGGACGGCCTGTCCGCCGCTGCGGGCGCGCAGCTGCTCGACCTCATCGCCCAGCACCTTCGCCGCCACGCGGATGTCCGGGGTGAGCACGCTGTAACCGACCGTGGTGACCGGGCCCGCGCCGGAGCCGCGCAGCCCCTGCCGCAGCAGCGTGAACACCGAGGCTCGATCGGCCAGTCCGTGCACCAGCAGCACCGGCGTCCCCCGTTCGACCGCCTGCTCCTCGGCCCGGCCCGGCGGCAGCCAGGACACGGCAGGGGCGAACCGCCCGGTGAGCTGGCGCAGACCCCAGCCGGCCAGGTCCACCGGCATGCCGGCCAGGCGCCGCGCGGCCCATCCCGCCTCCACGCCGGCGCCGCGAGCCGCCGCCACCCATGGCACCGGCAGCTGCGGCCTCCACGCAATGCTCGTGTCGTCCACCTTCTCCAGACGACCCCCACATTAATGACACGTAAATACAGGGTTACACGCACCGCCCTGGATGTGCATCCCGCGAGTGATGACGTGCCCTCATGCGCTGCGCCGGCAGCAGCCCGGCGGCCGGCTTGGACGCAGGACGTGGCGGGCGAGCCCCTCAGCGCGGCCCGGGCCGGGTTCTCGAGCCGCCCGTCGTCCGCGCCGTCCCGATCAGGCTCAGGCCGGCAGGCCTGGTTGCTATGCACCGTGGAGGTGTCGGCCTTGCGGCGGGGGCGGATGGTGCGGGTCCCTCGGTTCGGGCGGGGCGGTGGCGGCGTCGACGACAGCCTCGGCGTGCCGCTGGAGGGTGCGGTCGAGTTCTTGGAGCTGGTCCTCGTCGGCACGGCGGATGGAGCCGAGCAGGTCCGAGCTGCTGGTGTCGCCGGTGGTGTGGGCGATGTGCTCACCGGCCCGGCAGGTGGCCACGGCGTACGCGGTGACGGCGTACTGCTCCTCGATGTTCTTCAGCTGCTGTTGCTCTGTGGCGGTCTTGCCCCGCAGCAGGGCGGCCGGGATGGCCATCGCCGTGTGGAAGGGGAGCCAGGCGGCCTGACGGGTCAGGTGCCAGACCCCGCCGAGGATCTGGGCGGGCCCGGGAGGCTGCAGCATGTTGAGATGGTCGTCGAGGCGGCGCAGGTGATCGCGGGCGTCGCCGATGCTGTCTTCCAGGGACGTGCGGTCCTGGCCGGCGGGAGTGAGCGCGGCGTGTGCCGTGAGCCGTTCGGTGACGGCGGCCTCGGCCCGGCGGGCTTCGCGCAGCGCCGGTACGAGTGCCTGTGTCGTGGCGGTCATCATGCTCCCTTGGCTGGCAGGTGAGGTGTGCGGGCCCGGTCTGCCCGGCATCACAGGGCAGCCGCTCATGCGCCCGCCCCCTCTTCCACGGTGACCCGGGGCGGGACCGCGCGCACCTGCTGGGGGCGGAGGGGGATCCCGCCGCTGTCGTCGGTGGCGGATCAGGCCCGTGCGTTCGACGGTCGCCGGCAGCGGAGTGGTGTCGATGGCGGTGACCGCCTCCAAGGGGGCCGACTGCCTCGGTGCGGAAGGTGTACAGCGCATCGAGGTTCGCGGCGGCGACAGCGACGACCAGGTTGGAGGGACCTGTGGTCGCGGCGCAGAACCGGACGTGCGGGTGGGTGCTCAGGGTCTGCGCGGTCTCCTGCAGTGCCCCTGGCCGCACGGCGATCCACAGCAAGTCCTCGGTCTGCGCGCCCAGCAGTGCGAGATCGAGCTCACCACCCGCTCCGGCGGCAGACAAGCGGTCGCTGGCAGCGCCACGCCCGCCCAGCTACGCGCCGACGCCGCTCGCCATCGTCAACCGGAGCCCCGCGCGCGGCCGGCTCACCCTGCCTCCTCCGCTCCCGGCAACCGGCGGACGGTTCAGCGCGTCGCGGCGAGGTGTGCGGCCATTTCCCGAGCCGAGGAAGGGAGCCCGCGGACGGGGTGGCCGTACTGCGGGTGCGCCTCGTCCAGGCCCGGGACCATCGACCGGGACCGTTCCCCCGGCACGCGTTCCAGCACGGTCGTGCCGGTCTCCGCCTCCAGGGCCGGGGCGTAGCCCGCCGTACGCAGGGCGGCGAGGGTCTCGTCCGGGGGCGCCGTGGAGATCAGCACGGTCGGCGCGATCTTCCGCAGGCCCAGTTTGGCGAGCCCGCGCGCCTTCGCGACCTCCTCGATCAGGGCCGTGTCCTCGGACCGGACGCAGCAGGCGGAACGCACCACCCGCAGCCGCCCATGGGTCCGCGCGACGTCCTTGACCGTGTACGTGAGCGGCTGCGGCAGTTCCGTCCCCGGCCGGCACACCGCGGCGAGACGTTCGAGGATCCCGCCGGCGTCCCATCCCGCGTCGAAGGCCCGGCGCAGGGAGGCGGGGGTGATGCGCCAGACCACGGCGTGCCCCTCGGACTCGATGTCGCCGACCGCGGACAGCAGTGCCGCGAGCTCCGGTGCGGGGGTGCCGGTGACCGTCGCCGTCGAGTCGGCCTGGAACCGGGCCGTGGTGCTCGGCGCGGGGAGCGACGAACGGAGGGCATCGCGCAGCGCCGCTACCGCCTTGGCCAGCACGGGGCGTTCGGCCAGGCCCCGTCCCAGCCGGTCGGTGCCTTCTGCCGCCGGGTCGGCGTCCGCGCCGGGCACGGCCGGGTAGTGGCGGGCGGCCCCGGCGTCCAGGAGGTCGGCGACCGCGCGGCCGGCCTCGGTCAGCGCACCGTGTGCCACCAGGCCGAGCAGCTCCGCCTCCGCCAGCGTGGCCTCGAGCCGGCCTTCGAGCTCCTCGTCCTCGTAGGGCGCCAGCAGCACCGGCCGCAGCCACACGGCCCGCTCGAGGAGTCCCTCGCGTCCCTCGTCCCCGGCGGCGAGTCCGCGCCCTTCCGGCAGCGTGGCGAGCGCCCGCAGGACGCCGTGCCGCAGCGGCGCCGCGTACGGGTCCTGGGGGGTGACCAGCGCGACCGGCGTCTCGTCGTCCTCCGGCCAGTACGTGAACACCTCCGGCACCACGGCCCAGGCGGCCACCAGTGGCAGCAGCTTCCCGGCGGGCGTGGCCGCCGCCCAGGCGTCGTACCGTTCGCTGGGCAGCAGTCGCACCGGCTGCTTCGCTGTGGCGGGTCGCCGGCGCCCCCGACCGCGAGCGGCGCCTTCCTCCTCCTCGGCCTGAGGCGCGGCGAGGCCCGCGTTCACCGCGAGGTCGAGCCACAGCCGGGTGTGCTCCTCGCTCGTCCCGGCCGCCTTCGCCAGCCTCCTGGTGTCGCGCACCGCGATCCCGCCCGCCTTGCGCACCGCCACCGGGTGCGCGGCCAGCTCCCGCAGCACCAGTTCCGCCCGCCATGCGGCGGTCCCCGCCGCCACCGCGCCCTGGCCCGGTCCCGGGGCAGCGGCGCGAGGCACGTCAGCGGTTCCGGGTCCAGGCTCGGCGCGGGCGCCGCCTGCTCCCCGCGCAGTGCGCGGCCCACCTCGTACGGCAGTTCCACCAGATCCGGCCCGACCGGCACCACCATGCCGTGTTCCGCGAGCCAGTCGGTGCCCTCGTCCCCGCTGCCGCCCTCCCGGAAGGTGTACTTGTCGTCCGGCCCCGCGTAACCGCCGTACCGGGAGACGAAGCAGTGCGTGCGCAGCAGCGGGGGTCCCTGCAGCATGTGCCCGAGCAACTCGTGGGCCGCCGCCGGGGCGCCGGCGACCAGTTCCCGTACCCGGTCGCCGTCGGCGAGCAGGGCGCCGATCGCCTTCTGCGCGTCCGCGCGGGTGCGCTGCTCGACGCCGAGTACGGCGGCGATCCGTTTGATCTCCGGCGCGTTGTACGCCTGCGTGAGCAGCGTGTCGGCCGGCCTTCCGTAGCCGTCCATCCGGGCCGCCAGCGCGTGCACCCGGGACGGCAGCGCCAACCGGCCGCGTGGCGCGGGAAGCAGCAGCGCCCGCTCCCGCAGCCCTTCCAGCGCTCGGACCGTCCTCTCGCGGGGCGTGCCCCCCTGTTCCAGCCAGTCCAGCACCTCGGACTCGGGCACCAGCCGGGTGTAGGGGTCGACCGGCGGCGGCGCCGGGCGCCAGGCGTAGACCTGCCGGTCGGCGGCGGGCACCGGCCCGTACGTCTCCAGGGCGCGGGCCGCCACGCACGCCAGCAACTGCGCCTCGCCCGCCGTCCCGGCGGCGACGGCCCGCTCCACGGAGCCGTCGGTGAGGAGGTGCTCCGCCAGTTGCCGGAACGTCGTCACCGGCTCATAGCCCGCGGCGTGCGGCAGTTCACGTTCTTCCAGCAGGGCGGTCAGACGCTCGGCGGAGAGTCCGGCGAGCCACTTCTCCAGGGCGGTACGCGCATCCACCCCCTGAGCCTAGAACAACTCGAGGGGACGCCGATGCCATCCGGGACGGGCTCACCCCGGCGGGCGGCCGAACGAGGTGCGGCCTCGCGACACGGTCTGCCGCCGTGTCGCGAGGCCGCGCTGACGCCGACGGAGCCCTGTCGGAGGTGGATCGTCTGTGGTTCCTTCACGCCTCCCGGAACAATCTCTTCGACCCGGGCGGATCGTTCCTGATCAGTGCGGCGGGCCAGGACAGCCGCGCCCTCGGCTGGACTCAAGTCCAGTGGCAGGAAGGCGGCGACTGGCGCCCAACCTCCAGGACGAGCAGTCACCGGAGTTCCTGGCGCTTTCCATGGACGGCCGCTGCATTTGCGCCGTAACGACGGAGGAATACGAATACTGGATCGTGGTCCACCGTTACAACTGATCGAGGGTTCCGCCTGCGGAAAGCTCAGGCGAATTCGCCGCCGCGGAACCACCCCGGCTCGAAACCGCGCGCTCCTGCGCAGGTGGCTGGGCAAGGCAGCGGGCCGAGCCCGATCCCTCCGCCGGCGGCCTGGACCGCACCCTCGCAGGCCCGGCCGAAGGCGACTGCGCGCGCCGGCGGCTCCTCTTGCGCCCTGGCGGGCCTCCTACGGCGCGCGGGCCCGACACCCCGACCGAGTCCTGTCCGATCGGCCGTGGCGCGATCACGGCTTCCTGCCGCCCAAGCGATCTCTCTGGCGCGGTCTGCCGGCGCGGAGTTGAGGCCGGGGATACCTCGCACCGCGGAAAGAGGTCGCGTGCGTCACGCACTGACGCCAACGAGCCCCATAGCCATGACACGCGACGACTGTATACTATCCGCCTGTATACAACCGCCCGCCCCGAGGACCGGAGGAGACATGGCAGATCTGGACTCCGAGGTAGTGCTGGGCATGACGGCCCAGGCACCCGACGGCGTGGTCATCATCGACCGCGAAGGACTCATCCGTTACTGGAACCACGGGGCGGAGCGGATCTTCGGGTTCTCGTCGGCCGAAGTGGACGGCCGCAGCCTGGACGTCATCATCCCGGAACGGCACCGTCAGCGGCACCGGGACGGTTTCGACAAGTCCATGGCGAGCGGCACCACCAAGTACGGGGACGACGACCTCCTGACCGTCCCGGCAGTGGGCGCCGGCGGCCGGAAGCTGTCCATCGAGTTCAGCGTGGTGCTGCTGAACGACGCCGAGGGACGGCCGGGTTACGTCGGGGCGGTCATCCGGGACGTCACCGCGCGGCGCGCCAAGGAGAAGGAGCTGTACCGCCAGGTGGCGGCCGCCAAGGTGGACCAAACGACGGCGACCTGACTTCTGCCCCACGCGAACGAAGCCCCTGTCGGCGTCGCCGGGATCGCCACGACATCGGCAAGTGCCGCCGACTGCTCCTCGGGGGCGACCGGCGTGCTGGGTGCGGGTGCGCGGAGGCCGTCCCCTCACTCGGCACGCCCGCCGATCAAGTACTGTACCGTCTTGATGCCGCCGGCGAGGGTGGAGAGGTAGCCCCAGCCATCGCGGCTTAGGTAGCAGGGCTTTCCCTCCGAGCTGGTCCACAGCAGAAGCGGGGACCTACCCCGCCCAACGCGGCGTCGTACAGCTCTCTGCGAGGCATGCGGTCTGCATCGCTTCTGGGCCGGCTCACTGGGCACCCCCGGCCTGGATCGCTGACCGTAGCCACTGATCGACCGTCACTTCAGGCGTCATCATGGCAGCTCTTTGGCATGCCGCTCGCCCCCCGAGCGGTGCGATTACCCGGGCGCGGTGCTGCGGAACTCGCACGTCTTGACCCTATGGGCCGTTTCACCACTTATCCACGATGCGAGATCGCACCGGCCAAGTCCGTCCCCTTCCACGCCGCCATCCGCCTCGAGGGACCCAACGCCCACCAGCGTCCCGACCGCCTGGGCCACCACCGGGCTCCTCAACCACGCCATCCGCGCCGCCGTCGCACGCACCCGCATAGTGCATGAGGGCGAGCCGCCACAGTCCGCCGGGAACACCTCCAAAGCCCGGAAGTCGGCCGGAGCGGTTGGTGTTCCGGTTCGGACGGCATATCAATCCGCGCCACGGAATTCACCCGCGACACACGGTCTTCCACTCCGCATGAATCACTGCACTTCACGGCACACCCACGACCTCCGCCACCCTCATACTGGAACAGGGCGTCGAACTTATCGTGATCAAGGAACTCCTCGGCCACGCCCACATCGACGTCACCGCCACCGTCTACGTGTACGCCTCCGCCTCCAACGCAGAAGCCATGACCGTGCTCGGAAACGTGCTCTGAGCCATCCCTGACCCGCACACCACAACGGCGGCGAACTGTTGTTCGCCGCCGTTGCCGCCAACTATCGCTGTCGGACGTCGAATCTCGTGCCCTCGGAATCCATTCGCCGACGCCAGATTGGCCATCGGGAACCCCTGCACGGGATCGAGCAGATCACCGCTAGCGGTGTTCACTTCCCCAGGCGAAGCCCTTTACGCGCCATGAACTCCAGAAAGCTATCCGCCTCAAGATGAAATCGGCCATCCTCGTGATCCCGAAAATAGACCTCGGGCGAGCACCGACCTTCAGCCGACAAGAAGCCCCACCAGTCACCAGTTCCGACAGGAGCCACAGGCACAAAGTTCGCGTACTTGAACTCCCGTTCATAGACCTTCAACAGGTCATCGTCTGGCCCTTCGTGAGCAGCAATAGGCAGCAGATCAAGGAATAGGAACATTCCTCCACCGTACCGCTGCATGAACTCCTTGTATTCGGCGGGGAGAGACGTCCCCAGGATGACTTCCGCATCAGATAGCTCTGCCTCGGATGCCCGCCGCGACTCAAAGACGTCACCACCTTCCGGGCTGCTCAGGGCCGCACGCTTCGCACGGGCAGTCGACAAGTGCTCCTCGAACTCTGCGAAATCCATGACTCACAAACCGATCATTGTCCAGGCCAGTTGTCGTACCAGTGGTCAGGACTGTACGTTCCCCAGCCCTGCTCTTGAGACCTGTACCACCAGTGTAGTTGCGTGTCTTCACTCCGCATTGCACCGTCGACGCCTTGATTGATGCCTACGCCGCCCGGAGTCTTATTCCGATGAAGATCCGTACCGGCGCCTCGGTGCACGTTCTGATCTAGTTCATGAATCGGCGACCCGGGCATCTGATCCGCGTGGTGAATCTCAATTCGATCACCGAGTTGATTCGGGCGCAACCCCAGAGAGCCTCGGATGATGTCGGACCGAGTCCAAGGTCCCGAATGCCTGATTGGGTCATCCGCTGGCCCTGCCCCCGTTCCTTGAGCGCAGTTGCATTCCACTCCATCTGGAGTGTCACCGCAGTTGTGAACGAGTACCGGAGTGGCCCCCGCCAGCACATAGTACGTGTGGAGGTCGGAGACGGTCAGGTTGTTGACCGTGGACTGCTTGACGGTCCAGCGTTCGATCGACGTGATCTGGACGTACGTGCCGGCGCTGGTCCGCAGCCACTGGCCCGACTTCAGGTCGGTGGCCTTGATCCACTCACCGAGCTCGGCTACCCAGAAGGGGTGGCCGTCGGTCGCGGTGACCTCGGCGGTCTTCGAGCCGTGCTTGCCGTCGATGTCGATGGTGACCTTGACCAGGTGCTTGAGGCCCTGGCCCTTGATCTCGGCGGTGACCGTCTCGATCCGGGTCTCCCCGGACTCGGGATCGGTCGCGACGACCTTGTCGCCCACCTTGATCTTCTCGATCGCCTTGGTGGAGCCGTCGGCCATCAGCACCTTCGTGCCCGGCACGAAGCTGTTGCAGGTGTCGCCCTCCCCTGCCTTGCCAGAGCCGCCGCCGCCGCTCGTACCACCCTTGCTGCGGGAGGAACCGCCGGACTTGCCGCCGCCTCCGCCGCCGCCGGACTTGCCGCCTCCGCCCTTGCCCCCGCCGGCGTGCGAGGAGGCCTTGGGTGCGGCCTTGGCCTGCGACTGCTTCTGGACGGGGTTACCCGTCTTCCGCTTCGCCGCGGCCGCCGCGTCGGCTCTTCTCTTGGCGGCCTCGGCCGCCTTCTTCTTGGCCCTCTGCGCGGCTTCCTTCTTCGCCCTCTCGATCGCCAGCTTCTTGGCCCGTAGCGCGGCGGACTCCGCCGCCTTGGCCGCCTTGAGCACCGCCTCGGCCGCCCGCTTGGCGACCTTGAACGCCTTGATGGCGTCGATGGTGCGGTTGACCGCCTTGATCACCGCCGGGATCTTCCCGAGCTTTGCCCACGGGATGGCGTCGACCGCGATGCTGACACAGGACCACATGTCGCCGCCGAAGCAGGCGATGGCGTCGTTGATGCCGATGAAGTCCTTCAGCGTCTCCCACGCGACCGCCAGGATGACGGAGGTGAGGGATTTGCCCTGCATCGCCTGCGCCTGCGCGACCTGCGCCGCGGACAGACCCGCGCCGGCGAGGGCCGCGGCCTTCTCCGAGGCGGTCAGGCTGATGGACAGACCCGTCGGGTCGGAGTACGTGACCGGGTTGTTCTGCGCGTACGCGTACCCGTTCGACTGCAGGGGGTCGTTCAGGTCGAGCACCGGGTCGACGGACAGGAAGCGTCCGACCACCGGGTCGTAGAGACGGACGCCGAGCGGCTGGTAGCCGGAGGAGTCGTCCCTGGTCTGGCCCAGGAACCCCTTGTGGTTCTGGAGGTTGGCACCGGCGGTGCCGCGCTCGTTGCCGAAGGGGTCCTGCTTGCGGATGCGGACCGGCATGGTGCCGTAGAGGCCGACCTCCGTGTACGCGCTGCCCTGGTGGTCCGTGGTCTGGGCGACCAGGGTCTCCCCACCGCTGCCGTAGGCATAGCGCATGACCGCGCCACCGGGAACCGCGTAGGTGCGCTGGGTGCTGACCAGGACGCCGCCCTGCTGGACGGTGACCTCGGCTTCGCCCAGGTGCAGCGTGGCCTGCTTGCCCTTGATGGTCAGCAGCCGGCTGCCGTCAGGGCCGTAGATGTGACGCGTGTCGTTCTGCGGCTCCCACAGCTGCGCCGTGGAGGAGCCGTCGCAGGCGGCCAGCACGATCGGGGTCGAGTTGGCGTTGACCGCACCCTGGACCGCGAGGCACAGGCTGGGAGTGCCGGCCAGTGCGAGCTGGCCGGTGGAGTTGCGCCGCAGCTCCTGCGCGGCCGAGCCGTCGCACTTCTGGATCTGGAGCGCCGACCCGGCCGAACTCGCGGTGGGCTGGAGACACCAGGTGCCGTACACCGAGAGCGTGCCCCGGTTGGGGTCGGTCTGCGGCGCCGACGCGGTGCCCGGAGTGGGCGTGAACGTGAAGTTCTGCGCCACCGAGCCGTTGCAGGAGTACAGCTGGATCGGCTGGCCCGCCGCGCCCGCACCCGACTTCAGGTCCAGGCACTTCTGGCCGAGACCCACATACGGGGTCTTGCCGCCGGTACCCGCACCGGTGATCCGGTCGACCTGGCCGTCGTAGGTCCAGGTCAGCTCCTGCTTGTCGCCGTTCTGGATCGAGGTGACGGACTTGGTCTCACCGGTCAGCTCGTACAGACGCGTGGCCTCGGCCGTGACCTGCGCACCCGCGGGGGTCTTGTAGGTCTTCGACACCTTGGTCAGCGTGTGCGGCTGGTCCTTGGCGGCGTTCTTGCCGTACGCGTACGTGGAGACCGCGTTCTTGGTGGTGTCGCCGGAGAGGTCGTTCTCGGTCAGCTTGGTGCGGTTGCCGAGCAGGTCGTACTCGTACTCCTGCCAATAGCCGGAGTTGTCCGCGCCCGCGGAGACCCGGAGCGTGCCGTCCGGGTTCTTGTTGAGCGTGCCGTCCGAGTTCCTCGGGTTGACGCAGGTCGTCTGGTCCTTCGACGTCCAGGCCGACTTCAGCTGGCCCAGCGGGTCGTAGACGAAGCACTGGCGCTCCGCGATCCCGGTGGACTTCTCCTGGATCGAGGTGACGTTGCCGGCCGGGTCGTAGGTGTACGCCCGGTTGGACACCAGGTTGCCGCCGACGACGCTCTTGTCGTCCGTCTTCTCGCGGTAGACCGACTGCTCGGTGAGCTCACCGCTGGACTCGTCGAAGGCGTTCTGCGTCCACACGCGGTACGGCTGGGCACCGAGCGTGGAGCGGAGCACCTGGCCGTAGGCGTCGTAGCGGGTCTCGGAGCCGTACCAGTCCTTACCGGAGATGGAGAGCGGCTTGCCGTCCTCGTTGTAGCGGACGACCAGCTTCTCAGCGGCGAACTTGCCGACCGCCGGGAGGGTGGTGTCGTCCAGCATGCCCTTGTCGTTGTACGTGTAGTCGTACCTGTATTCCTTCTGCAGTCCCCAGGTGTCTGCGATGGACTGCGGCAGGGACAGCGTGGTCGAGGTCGGCTGGTAGTCCTTCGTGTAGCCGTTGACCGTCTGCGTGTACGCGAGGCCGTCGGTGTAGCGGGTGGCGGTGGCGGGCATGCCCTTGCCGCCCGTGGCGGAGTCGTACGTGAACTCCGAGAGCAAGGTGCCGGAGGAGTCGTTGAGACGCTGCTGCTTGGGCCGCGACAGCTCGTCGTAGCTGTTCCAGACCTTGACGCCTCGGTCGTTCGTGCTCGTCTGAGGCCGGCCGAAGGCGTCGTACGTCGTGCGCGTCGTACCCGAGTCGGGGTCGGTCGCCGTCTCGAGCTGGCCGTTGTGGTTGTACGTCCACGTCCACGGGTGCGTGTCGTCCGCCGAGGCGGTCGCCTTCTTGACCTGGCCGTGCGCGTCGTACTCGTACCGCGTCGAGGTGAACCCGCCGGGGGCCGCCGGGTTGAAGGTGTCCGTCCGGACGGTACGGCCGGTCGCGTCGGTCCAGACGCGGTAGGACGAGTCGCCCTCCGGCTGGATGACCTTCGACCAGTCCTCGCCGTACTCGTAGCGGACGGCCCGGTCCTCGTACGCCTTGGAGAAGGACTCCTTGGTGTCCGGGTCGATCCACTTGAGGTACGGCGTCTCCTTCAGCACGCGGCCGAGACCGTCGTAGGTGTAGCGCGTGATGTTGGGGACGGCCGTGTCGGCGAGCGGGCTGAACAGCTCGCCCGGCTTGGCCTCCTGGGTCAGGTAGGCGTTGTTGGTCTGGTAGACCTCACCGGAGCTGTTGTACAGCGTGTCGGTGATCAGCCAGCCGGCGTCGTTGTCGGCCTCCTCCTGCGTCTGCCGCTCACGGCCGAGGCCGTCGTAGAGGGTGACGGAGGTCTCGATCCGGTCCTCGTAGCCACGCGCGTACGTGGTGACGTACGGAGGCTTGCGGATCTTGAGCTTCGGGTCGTCGGGGTCGGTCTCCTCCGCCGGGATCGTGTAGACCGCACGGAAGTCCGCCACGCCGTTGCCGGGGGTACGGCCCGGGGCCCAGGCCTCGGCGAGCCGGCCCAGCGGGTCGTACACGGCCTCGCTGACCTGGTTGTTGGCGTCGGTCGTCTTGACGGTGACCGAGCGGCCCGGCTCCAGCTCCTGGATCTGGCTGTGCCCGAGGACGTTGGTCGTGGTGACCTTGAAGACCTGGCCCGTGGCCGGTCCTATGGAGTCGTAGGTGATCGTGGCGGACTTCGGAGTCGGCTGGGCCAGCTGATCCGCCGGGGTCTGCTTGACCACGCGTCCGATGGCGTCGAACTCCGTGGTACCGGTGGTCTGGAAGCCGGTACCGGTGCCGTTGAGCGTCCACGACTCGGTGGCCAGGCCACGGGTCGAGGACCCGAGCGCGGTGCCGTAGGCCGTGCCGTCGTACGCGGTGCGCTGGCCGCCGGTGAGCGTCGACAGGTCCGACCAGTCGGCGTTCTCGCAGGTCGTCGGCGAGACCAGGACCTGCTTGGACAGGCCGATGAGGTTCTTGTCGGTCCGGTGCAGGTACTCCAGCTTGGTGCAGGACTCGTCACCGGGTTCGGTGATGTCGCCCAGGGACTCCACCAGGGTCGGCAGACCGTAGGTCGCGTCGTACGTCGTGCTGGTCCTGACCGTGCGCAGGGTGCGCGGGTCGTCGGTGTTGGTGCCGGACGACCTGGTGTACGCGATCTCCTCGGGCTCCGTGACCCGCCAGGCCCGCAGCGGGCTCAGTCCGTCGTCGCGGTCGCGCCTGGCGAGTTCGGTGGCCTCGGGCTTGGTGACCGAGCGGGACAGCCAGTCGGAGTCGGCCTTGGTGGAGTCGGTGTACGTGATCTCCTCGGCGATCCGGCCGGCGAACGGCTCCTGGTCCTTGGCGATCTCGGCGCCGGTGATGTCCTTGACGGACACGGTGTCGCCGAGTCCCCGGAAGAAGCGGGTGACGGACTTGGAGCGCTGGCCGGCGGTGTCCGGGGTGTCCTCGACGACGGGACCCGTCAGGACCGTGGTCTGCTCGACGCCCGCGAACTGCGAGTAGGTGCGGGTGGACTTCTTGGTGAACTCGGCCTCGGCGAGCTTCCAGGCCGGGTTCTTGTACCGGTATTCCGTCCTGGTGGTGAAGTTGCCGTCGATGTTGGGCAGTTCCTCGACGGTGTCCACGACGTACTTGTGGAACCAGTCGATGTCCTCGACCTCGGGGTCGGGGTTCCAGAACGACGGGTAGCAGAGCCGGTCGTTCACCTTGAGCTGGGCCTGCAGCCGGGCCATGGCCGTGGCCCTGTCCTCGCCGGGCTGCTGGTCGAGCACGGGGAGGTTGCCGGTGAGGCAGTCGCCCTCGATCGGCTTGTACGTGACGATGGTCTCGCCGCCGTACTCGTTGACGACGCGGCCGATGCGCAGCCGGGAGAAGCCGGGGCGTGACGGGTGGACCTTCTTGACGCGGTTCGGCATGTCCTCGGCGTTGGGCTCGAACTTCACCGTGTTGAGCTGCACGCTCGCGTCGGTGGAGCCCTTGCGGGCGTAGCCGGTGCGCTGGACCGACTCCAACCACAGGGCCGTGTTCGGGCCGGTGAGCAGCTCGGCGAAGCTCTGCTTCAGCTGGTACTCGTCGACGACCTGGCGGGCGGCGGTGTCCGTGCGCCGCTGGGCCGAGGTCGTGATCTTGTCGAGGCGCTTGCGGGTCCAGAAGGACGGACCGGCGTTCCAGCACTTCTTGCCGGCCTCGCAGCGCATGTCGACCGGGGTGTCGAACCAGGGCCGGTAGTTGCGCGGGTCCTTGGAGGTGAAGTTGGCGTCCGAACAGGTGACGTCGTCGACGGTGTAGCAGCGCTCCGCCACCGTGAAGCCGACCCGGGCCGGGGCCTCCGCCGTGAAGATGCTATTGCTGCGCTGGCCGTAGTAGATGTGGTCGAGCCAGCCGTCGCGGTCGTAGGGGACCGGGTCCTTGAAGTTGAAGTTGCGGGCGTAGTAGTTCGGGGCGTCCTTCTTCCACCACAGCGACATGGCGTTGCCGTGGACGTCCTCGACGTAGTCGAGGCCCCAGCGCCAGCCCTGCGTGCACCAGGAGTTCGTCCAGTCGGTGGTCGTGGGGCCCTTGTAGCAGTCCTCGCCCGAGTGGTTGCCGTAGACCGGGACCGTGAGCACCGAGTCGGTGGTCGGGTCGTCGGCGGCGGTGCCGTGGTCGGACCAGCCCGGGAGCTTGTTCTTGCCGAAGTGGTACTTCGTGCCGTCCTTGGTGGTGACGACCCAGTACTCACCGTCCTTGGCGCCGTTGCCGGTGGCCTCGCCCTTGATCAGCTGGACGGTGGAGCCGTCGCCGTTGGCCGTGAACCACTTGCCCTTGTCCGCGTCCCAGACCAGCTCGGTGGTCATGCCGCCGAGGGAGAGGGTGGCGTTCTCCGAGCCCCAGCACAGGTCCGCGGTGCGGTGGGTGGCGTTGTTGGAGCCGGCCTTCTTGGAGTCCTGGCGGCAGTTGGCGTACGTGCGGGTGATGGAACCCGCGTTGTAGTCCCAGCCGTCGCCGATCCAGGAGGCCTGGTTGTTCGTCGAGGACGTGCGGCCGTCGACGGTCTGCGAGGAGTACGCCAGGTTGACCTTCGGCATCAGGCCGCCGGCGGTCTCCGGGACCTGGATGTCGTACGAGTACGTGAAGGCGCCCGAGGAGGAGCCCGACGACCAGGAGCCGGAGGACAGCAGCGGCGAGGCCGTGAAGTCACCGGTCGCCGACGAGCCGGTGTCGAGGCCACCGATGGCGGCGCCGCCGCCCGCGGAGACCGCGGGCTGGACGCCCTCCCGGTAGGAGGCCTTTGTCGCCCCGGAGGGGACGAAGCCCTCGTCGAGGAGGCTGGAGACCGGGATGGTGCCGCTGAGGATCTTGTGGGTGGGGGCGTTCTTCGCCGTCCTGGCGTTGGTCGGCGCGTCCTTGGCGGGCACGGTCGTCACCGTGCTGCGCAGGCGCTGGAAGTTCTTCCTGCCGTTCTTGACGTTCTTGTCCCCGTCGGACAGGGACATCGTGCTCGTACCGCCGCCCTCGGCGCAGTCGCCCTCGGTCGGGGAGGAGTACACGCACTCGGGCAGCAGCATCAGACCGAAGCGTTCGACGGCCTGCGGTCCGTAGAGGTCCGCGAAGCCCGCGGTGTCGATGCTGATCGCCACTTCGGCGGCCGGGTCGACCGTGGCCGGCGGGGTGAGCTTCATGATGATGCCGGAGACGCCCGCGTCCTGCGAGGTCGTCTGCGGGGCCACGCCCACGGTCCAGTCGCCGGCGAGGGCGGCGGCGTCGCCGCCCTCGGGGACGCCGATGGCGACGGGCAGGTCGTTGCTGACCGGCTTGGTGGTGCCGGGCGCGCTGCTCGCGTCGAGTGTGGCCTGACCTGTGCCGGAGGCCCACGCCGCGGTGGCGGTGGGGGTGTACGAGGTGACCGGGTTCTCCGGTGCGAGGGTCAGGGTCTTGTCCGCCAGGTCGTCGCCCTCGACCTCGGTGGCCTTCGGCAGGTCCGGGAGGTCGACCTCGGCGATCGACTTCTCTCGGTTCATGCCGGGGCCGGGAACGGCGAGCGCCTCACCGCCCAGGCTGGTCAAGGTCATTGTCAAGGACAACAGCAGGACGACCCCCGTGCGGCTTCGCCGCCGGCGCCATCGTTGTGACTCCGTCATGGCTGGGCGTCCCCGCCCCAGCCATGACAGCCGACCTGAAGCACGCATACGCGTCGACTCCCACCCTGGCGATTCAAACGACGGACGAGGTGCGGAAACACCAATAGGCACACCCCTGGCTCAGGCGCATGCGTGTGGCACCTTCTGTCATGTCCGCCGCATACGCAAGATCGCCGCAGAGTGCCAGAAGCCGGCGAAAGTGATCTGCGACACGGTGCGTAACGGTTCAGACCGCTCCAGTAACGGCCAATCAGAAGGATGGTGGAAACCCGGTGATCGCCACCAATGCGGCCCCGGAAATGCCCGCGAAACGGGCTCAGCTAACAGCCAGTCAAGTCCGTTCCATGCCCATGTAACGGATTCATAAAATCTTCACCGTGGACGTAAATACTTCACATGTGTGATCGTGTGCCCGCCTTCTGCCCCGCGGCCTGCCGACCGGGGCTGTCTGTGCTGTCCTCAATCCGCTTGGTTCCCACGGGAGTAGACCGCCGTGACCGCGCCGCCTCGCTTTCTCAGCCCATTCGTGCGCACGCGCACGCGGCTGTCCCTGACCCTCGGCCTCGTGCTGGCCGCCCTGACCGCCGCCCTGCTGCCGTGGTGGCAGCCCGGCGGCTCTCCCCCGGCCACAGCCGGCCGCGGCGCCAGCAACGCCACCCCTGCCTCCACCGGCCCGCGCGACGAGGCCGCCGCGATGGCCCAGGCCATGCGCACCCACAAGCAGGTGCTCGTCGACACGGCGACCAGCGCCACCACGCTGACCTGGGCACTGCCCAACGGCCGCTTCAAGTCCCGGATCACGGCCGCACCGACCCGGGCGAAGAACGCCAAGGGCCAGTGGGCCCCGGTCGACAACACGCTGAAGCGAACGGCCGGCGCGCCCGGGGGCCTTGGTATCGCGCCCGCGAACCCGGCGGTTCCCGTCCGCTTCGCGAGCGGCAACGCCCGCAAGACGCGGGCCGACCGCTCGTTCGCCCGCCCCGAGACGCCGGGTGAGACGGTGCTCGCCGAGGTCGAACTGGGCGGCCACACCGTCGCGTACACCTGGCCGGACGCACTGCCCGAGCCGGTCCTCGACGGTCCGCGCGCCCTGTACCCCGAGGTCCTCCCGGGCGTCGACCTGCTGCTCGTCGCCCGCGAGGAGGGCGGTATGGCCCAGGTCCTGATCGTCAAGACCCCCGAGGCCGCGCGGCAGGAAGCGCTCAGGACCGTCCCGTACGGCCTGCGCTCGGCCACGGCCGTGTTCCGGCAGGACCGCAAGGCCGGCCGGGTCCAGGTCCTGGACAAGGCCGGCAAGGAGGTCGGCTCGATCCCGACGCCGTTCGCGTGGGACTCCAGCGGCCGGGACCCCGAGCTGCCCGAGGGCACCACGCACCGTACGTCCGTCGCCACCCCGGCCGACGTGCTGAAGCTGTCGGGCCTGACCGGCATCGAGCCCGGCGCGCGGTCCGCGCCGCTGCCGGTCACCCTGGACGGCGAGAACACCCACACCGCCCGGCTCGGCATCGGCTTCGCCGCCACCGGTCTTGCGGCGCGCAAGGACGTCACCTACCCGCTGTTCGTCGACCCGTCGCTGAACCCCGGCTGGGACGCGTGGACGGTGGCCTACAAGCCGTACCCGAGCACCAGCTTCTACAACGGCACCAACTTCTCCTCCGGCACCTCCGACGCCCGAGTGGGCCACGAGGACGACACCGGCGGCACAGCCCGCTCCTTCTGGCGCATGGACTGGTCGAGCAGCATCAAGGGCGCGGAGATCACCAGCGCGACCTTCAAGGTGCTCAACAACCACTCCTGGTCCTGCACGAACCGCGAGTTCCAGCTGTGGCGCACCGGCTCGATCTCGTCCGGCACGACGTGGAACGCGCAGCCGAGCTGGTCCGACGAGATCCAGCGCAAGTCCTTCGCGCACGGGTGGTCGTCGACGTCCTGCCCGGACGAGTATGAGGCCTTCAACGTCAAGGACGCCGCCCAGTACGCCACCGACCACGGCAATTCGACCCTCACACTGGGCATGCGGGCCACGAGTGAGTCGGACACCCAGACCTGGCGCAAGTTCAAGGCGACCTCCGCGACCATCGAGGCCGTCTACAACCGCAAGCCGTACGAGCCCACGAACGGTTCCTCCAAGCCCGGCGGCTCCTGCACCCCCGGCCCCGGCGCGGGCGTGACGGTCGGCAAGACCAACATCACCCTGTCGGTGACCGCCAAGGACCCCGACAACAACATGAGCAAGGTCCGCTTCCGGTTCTGGAAGACCGGCGGCACGGTCCCGGCCGGTGTCGAGATCCCGATCGGCGGCACCGGCGGCACCGCCACGTACACCATCCCGTCCAGCGATCCGCTGCTGAAGGACATCACCACCAACACCACCTTCTCCTGGGACGCCATGGGCAAGGACTCGGCGGGTGCGACGTCCACCAACTACCCACCGGGCACCGAGCCCTGCCGCATCACGGTGGACCCGAGCGGACCGTCGCAGCCCATCGTCACCAGCGACGTGTTCCTCAAGGCCACGTCGGACGGCGCCACGTGGGCAACGGTGAAGTTCGGCACGACCGGACCGATCACCTTCGAATCCCCGGGAGCCGTGAGGTTCACCTACGCCTGGGGCGGCGTCAGCCCGGCCCCGGTCAACGCCGACGCCAATGGCGTCGCCACCGTCCCCGACCTGCGGCCGCTGAACGCCGGCCCCAACACGCTGCAGGTCTACGCCTACGACAGCCTCGGCAACGCGAGTGCGCGAACGGACTACACGACCTACGTCCCGCCGAAGGACAACGCCGACGCCCCGGGTGACACGGGCGGCGACGGCACCGCCGACCTGATCCTCATCGACAACAAGGGCGTCCTGCGGACATACGCGGGCCAGCCGGGCGGCGAGCTGTACGGCTCGCTGGTCGCCTCGTACACCATGGGCGCCGACGGCAAGCCGGTGCTGACCCCGGCCGGTCACTGGTACGACGCGACGGCCGGCAAGGCCGCGCTCATCGCGCACTACCAGGACGCCTATCCGGGCGACGGCACCACGGACCTCTTCGCCGTCACCCCGGACGGCGGGTTCTGGCTCTACCCGGGCGACGGCTACGGCTCGTTCGACGTCGACCAGCGGTTGAAGATCCGCCTCCCGTCGAACGCACCCGCGCCGGCCACCTGGACCCAGCTCAAGGCCATCGGCGACATCACCGGCGACAAGCTGCCCGACCTGGTCCTGCGCGCCGGCGCGGCCTACTGGGTGCTCTCCGGCTACAGCGGCGCCACCTTCCAGACCGCGACCTTGATGAACCCCGACGCCTGGGCGCGGCGCGACATCGTCAACCTCGCCGACATGAACAAGGACGGCACGCCCGACCTGCTCTGGCGCAACCTGGACACCGGCACCATGTACGTCCGGCACGGCAGGCCCGGCACCGTCTCCGGCAGTGTCGACCTCAACTCCCTGATGCTCGCGGCCAACGCACTCGACGGCGACGTCCAGTTCGGCACCAGCTGGACCGAGACCAACGTCGACGCGGCGATCGGCATCCCGGACATCAATAACGACGGCATCCCGGACATCTGGGCCCGGTTCCCGTCGGACGGCCACATGGCCATCTACTATCCGTCCACCACCAACACGAACCCACCGGTGAAGACCGTCATCGGGTCCGGCTGGACCGACAAGCTGGTCTTCGGGTGATCCTGCCCGTCTGACCCGGCCCGTTCCTCACGAGTTCCCGGCCCCGTCGAGCTTCGGCTCGGCGGGGCCGGGAACTCGTCACGCACACGTAAAAAGCCGCGAGTGCCCCGCGCGCACGGATCGCGCGGGGCACCCGCGGGGCACTCGCAGGGTGACGTCAGACGATGATCTGCTTCTCGCGCAGCGCCGCGATCTCGTTCGCGTCGTACCCCAGGTCCGCCAGCACCTCGCTGCCGTGCTCGCCGAGCAGCGGCGCGCCCTTGATCTCGGGCTTGAAGTTGGAGAACTTGATGGGGCTGCCGACCGTCAGGTAGGTGCCGCGGCCCTTCTGCTCGACCTCGACGATGGTGCCGCTCTTGCGCATGTCGGGGTCCTCGGCGAGCTCCTTCATGCTGAGGACGGGGGCGCAGGGCACCTCCCACTTGCGCAGGATGTCGACGGCCTCGTACTTGGTCTTGTCGGCCAGCCACTTCTCGATCTCGCCGAAGATCTCGAAGATGTGCGGCTGGCGCGCCTTGGCGGTCGCGTACTCGGGGTCCTCGGCCCACTCGGGCCGGCCGATGGCCTCGGCGGTGCGCTTCCAGTTCTGCTCCTGGATCGTGAAGTAGATGTAGGCGTTGGGGTCGGTCTCCCAGCCCTTGCACTTCAGGATCCAGCCCGGCTGGCCGCCGCCGCCGGCGTTGCCGCCGCGGGGCACCGCGTCGCCGAACTCGCCGTTCGGGTACTGCGGGTACTCCTCCAGGTAGCCGACCTTCTCCAAGCGCTGCTGGTCGCGGAGCTTGACGCGGGTCAGGTTGAGGACGGCGTCCTGCATGGACACCGAGACCTTCTGGCCCACACCGGTCGCGTTGCGGTGGATGATCGCCGTCAGCAGGCCGATCATCAGGTGCATGCCGGTGTTGCTGTCGCCGAGGGCCGAGCCGCTGATGGTCGGCGGGCCGTCCCAGAAGCCGGTGGTGGACGCGGCGCCGCCGGCGGCCTGGGCGACGTTCTCGTACACCTTGAGGTCGTTCCAGGACGAGTCGTCGTTGAAGCCCTTGACCGAGCCGAAGATCAGGCGCGGGTTGAGCTCGTGGATGTGGTCCCAGCCCAGGCCCATGCGGTCCATGGCGCCCGGGGCGAAGTTCTCGACCAGGATGTCGGCCTCGCGGATCAGCTTCTCCATGACCTCCTTGCCCTCGGGGGTCTTGGTGTTGATGGCCAGCGAGCGCTTGTTGCTGTTCAGCATCGTGAAGTACAGCGCGTCGAGGTCCGGGTCGTCCCGCAGCTGGTTGCGGGTCACGTCGCCGCCCTGGGGACGCTCGACCTTGATGACGTCGGCGCCGAACCAGGCGAGCATCTGGGTGCACGCGGGACCGGCCTGGACCCCGGTGAAGTCGATCACCTTGATCCCGGCGAGCGGCTTTTCACTCATGGTGGCTTCCTTCTTGTCTGTTCGCGGTGCGCGGGTGGGCAGTGCTGGGGAACGGTGCTTCGGGGTACGGGAGATCGCCGTACGCGGACGTCACTTCTTGGCCGGCACGATGTTGCCGACGGTGATGCCCTTGGGGTTGAGGTGGGAGATGTGGCCGCTCTCGGTGCCTGCCGAGGGGTCGATCACGCAGTCGATGAGGGCAGGGCCGCCCGAGGCGAGCGCCTCGGTGAGGGCGGCGGTGACCTCGGCGGGGGTGGTCGCGCGGTAGCCCTTGCCGCCGAACGCCTCGAACATCATGTCGTGGCGGGCCGCGGACATCAGCGTCGTCGGGGACGGCGCCTCGTCGTAGGGGTTGACGTCGTCGCCGCGGTAGACGCCGCCGTTGTTCATGATGACCGTGACGACGGGCAGCTTGTAGCGGCAGATCGTCTCGATCTCCATCCCGCTGAACCCGAAGGCGCTGTCGCCCTCCACGGCCACGACCGGTGCCCCGCTCTCGACAGCGGCGGCGATGGCGTAGCCCATGCCGATGCCCATGACGCCCCAGGTGCCACTGTCGATGCGGTGCCGCGGCACGTGCATGTCGATCACGTTGCGCGCGATGTCGAGCGCGTTGGCGCCCTCGTTGACGAGGTAGATGTCGGGGTTGCGGTGGATGACGTCGCGTACCGCCTTCAGGGCGCCCATGAACTGCATGGGGTGCGGGTCGGCCTTGAGCCGCTCGGCCATCTTGGCGACGTTCCGCGCCGAGCGCGCGCCCAGTTCCTCGCGCCAGGCGGCGGGGGCCGCGATCCGGCCCGGCTTGGTCCGCTCGACGAGGGCCTCGACGACCGACTCGATGTCACCGACGAGCGGGGCGGCGATGGGCTGGTTGCTGTCCATCTCCCTCGCCTCGATGTCCACCTGGACGAACTTCGCGTCGGGGTTCCACTGCGGCGCCTCGCCGTGGCCCAGCAGCCAGTTCAGGCGCGCGCCGACCAGCATGACCACGTCGGCCTTCTTCAGCGCCAGCGAGCGGGCGGTGGCCGCGGACTGCGGGTGGTCGTCGGGCAGCAGGCCCTTCGCCATGGACATCGGCACGTAGGGGATGCCGGTGGACTCGACGAACTCGCGGATCCGCGCGTCCGCCTGGGCGTAGGCGGCGCCCTTGCCCAGGACGATCAGCGGTCGCTGCGCGCCGGCCAGCAGCTCGATCGCGCGGTCCACCGCCTCCGGGGCGGGCAGCTGGCGCGGAGCCGGGTCGACGAGACGGCTCAGCGTCTTCGCGCCCTCCCCGGCGTCCATGATGGAACCGAGCACCGCGGCGGGGATGTCGAGGTAGACACCGCCGGGGCGCCCGGAGACCGCGGTGCGCAGGGCGCGGGCGATACCGCGGCCGATGTCCTCGACCCGGCTGATGCGGTACGCGGCCTTGCAGAACGGCTGCGCGGCGGCGAGCTGGTCCATCTCTTCGTAGTCGCCCTGCTTGAGGTCGACGAGGTGGCGCTCACTGGAGCCGGAGATCTGCACCATCGGGAAGCAGTTGGTGGTGGCGTTCGCGAGCGCCACCAGTCCGTTGAGGAAGCCGGGCGCCGATACCGTCAGGCAGATGCCGGGCTTCTTGGTGAGGTAGCCGGCCGCCGCCGCGGCGTGTCCCGCGTTGCTCTCGTGGCGGAAGCCGATGTAACGGATGCCCTGCGCCTGGGCGAGCCGTGCGAGATCCGTGATCGGGATGCCGACCACCCCGTAGATGGTGTCGACGTCGTTCATCTTGAGCGCGTCGACGACCAGGTGGTACCCGTCGGTGAGCTCGGCCGGTGCGTCGGCGTTCGCCGCGGTCTCCAGTGGTGAGGGGGCGGTCATGGTCCGAGGTCCTCCTTGGGCAAGTCATGCGTGCGGCTGCTCCTCTCACGATCGGCAGCCGGCTCCGCCGCGTCCAAGACCTATCGGCGACCAGCCGATAAACGGCGTTTATCGACGCACGCCACAGGGGCGTCGAGGTGGGTTGATAGACCTCCGCTATCGACCGTTCGCCAGTGCGTATTGGACGCGTGCCCGGCGCCCCGCGCAGTCTCGCTGAGGACGGTTCATCAGAGATTCCAGGCGCGAGGAGGTGCGGCCATGGCCGTTCCGGCCGCTGCATCGGTGCGCGACCCCGACCGTTACCGGCCGCCCGTGGTCACGGGCCTCACCGATCTCCTCGACCGGCATGCCAGGGGGCGTCCGCAGGCCCCGGCACTGATCGCCGGCGCGGACCGCGCGGAGGTCTCCTACCGCGCCCTGGACGAGCTGGCCGACGCGGTGGCCGGTCAGCTGACCGCCGGGGGGCTGTGCCCAGGGGACGCGGTGGGCCTGGTCAGCGCGAACACCGCCGAGTTCGTGGTGGCGTTGCTGGGCGGGGCGCGGGCCGGTCTTGTGGTCGCACCCGTGGACCCCGCGCTGCCCGAGTCGCAGATGTCGGCCCGGCTGGAGGCGCTGGGGGTACGGGCCGTGCTGCTGGGCCCGGCCGCGGGCGGCGCCCCGCCGCCGGCCGTGGGGAGCGGTGTCCCGGCGTGGACGGTGCGGGTGGACCTCTCCGCCGCCGGCAGGGCGATGGCCGCGCTGGCGACGGACGCCGGCGCGCCGGCCGCCGCGCGGGGCGCTGCCGGTGAACTCACCGCGCAGGACGCCCTGGTGCTGTTCACCGCGGGGACCACCGACCGGGCGAAGATGGTCCCGCTGACGCACGGCAACGTGGCCGCCTCCGTCCGCGGCGTCTGCGCCACGTACGAGCTGGGGCCCGGCGACGCGACGGTCGCGGCGATGCCGTTCTTCCACGGGCACGGGCTGTTCGCCACGCTGCTGTCCACGCTGGCGAGCGGTGGCTGCGTGCTGCTGCCCGCGCACGGGCGGTTCTCGGCGCACACCTTCTGGGACGACATGCGGGCGGCGGGTGCCACGTGGTTCACCGCGGTCCCCACCATCCACGAGGTCCTCCTGGAGCGGGCGGCGACGGATCTCACGGGCCCGCGGGTGCCGGCGCTGCGGTTCCTGCGCAGCAGCAGCGCCCCGCTCAACACGGCCACCCAGCGGGCGCTCGAACGCGCCCTCGGCGCACCCCTGCTGTCGGCGTACGGCATGACCGAGTCCGCGCACCAGGCGACCAGCGAGCCGCTGCCGCGGCACGGGTCGCTCAAGCACGGTTCGGCCGGCCGGCCGGCCGGCCTGGAGCTGCGGGTCCTGGACCCGGACGGGAAGCCGTGCCCGCCCGGCGGCGTGGGCGAGGTGTGGGTGCACGGTCCCCCGGTGGCCCGCGGCTACCTGGGCAACCCCGCCGAGACCGCGCACGGCTTCGCCGACGGCTGGTTCCGCACCGGCGACCTGGGCGTGCTCGGCGAGGACGGCGACCTGTTCCTCACCGGGCGGCTGAAGAACCTCATCGTCCGCGGGGGCGAGAAGGTGGTGCCCGAGCACGTCGAGGACGTGCTCGCCGGGTGTCCGGGGGTGGCCGAGGCCGCCGTGTTCGCCGTGCCCGACGCGACGTACGGGCAGCGGGTCGGTGCCGCCGTGGTGCTGTCCGGGGCCGAGGCGCCAGGGGCCGAGGAGGTGCTTCGGTACTGCCGCGGCCGTCTGGCCTCCTTCGAGGTCCCCGACCGCATCCGCATCGTCGCCTCGCTCCCGCACACGGCGAAGGGAGGGCTGGACCGGGCGGCGGTGGACCTGCTGTACGCGCGGGACCCCGTGTGGCCCGGGCTCACCTGACGCGGTGCTCCGCCGGCAGCGGCTCGTCGAAGAACTCGTCCAGCGACAGCCCGGCCGCGGCGTTCATGAACGCCCGCGCCGCGACCGAACCCGGGGTCGCGGCGTGGATCGCGACCGAGACCTTGGCCCTGGCGTCCGGCTCGACCAGGCGGACGGCGCGCATCCGGCCGAGCGGCGGCATCGCGCGCAGCCAGGTGTGCGGGACGATGCTGGCGCACGCGCCGGCGCCGACGCTGGCGTAGAGGGCGGCCACCGAGTCCGTCTCGACCTGCGGGGTCACCACGACCCCGCTCTCGGCGAACGCGTCGTCGATGACCTGGCGGATCCTCATGTCGGGAGTCAGCAGGGCGAGCGGCATCGTGGCAGCGTCCGCCCACTTCATGGTGTCGGTCTGCGGCAGCAGCTGGTCGCTGGAGGCGAGCAGCATGTACCGCTCCTCGTACAGCGGCATCACCTGCAGGTTCTCCCGGTCGTGCGGGGCGAAGTGCGCGATGGCGGCGTCCAGCTCGAACGCGAGGAGCTGGCGGTGGAGCTCGGTGGTCGACAGCCGGGAGCGGACCTGGACCTTGGCCAGCGGATGGGCCGCGCAGAACGCGGCGACGGGCAGGACCAGGGTGGTGGACGCGGTGGGTTCGGTGCCCAGCCGCAGTGTGCCGGTGATGCCCGACTGGACGGCGGCGACCTCGGCCTTGAAGGCTTCCTGCTCGGCGAGGATCCGCTTGGCCCAGACCACCAGCCGTTCGCCCTCGGGCGTGAGGCCCTGGTAGTTGTGCCCGCGGTTGATCAGCGTGACGTTCAGCTCCCGCTCGAGCTTGGCTATCGCCGCCGAGAGCGCGGGCTGCGACACGTAGCAGGACTCCGCCGCCCGGGCGAAGTGCCGCTCCCTGGCGACCGCCACGAAGTACTCCAGCTGACGGAACAGCATGAACGACTCCTTTCTGCCTGTGGCCGCGGTCGCGCCGGCACGTCCCGCTGGAGTCGCCACACCGTCCGTGCCGGCGGTCGAAGCTCCCCGGGGTGAGAACGTCCCAGGGGCGGCCGACGGCGGACGAGCCGGTTGCGGTGTGACCGGGCAGAGCCTACCGAGCCGGATCGCGGCCCTCGTTCGTGCGTGCCCGCGCATGCGGTGCGGGCTCCTGCCCCGGGGCCCGGTCCCGTCGCCGCGACGGGCCGGGCTCCGGAGGTGTTGCGGCGGTTCGTCCGGCGGTGGGCCGGCGATCCCGGGGTGTCCCGGGAGCGGGTGGGTGACGAGCGGGGGACGGGTCAGGCGGGGACCGGTCTCCGCGCGGTGGCGCTGTCGTCCCGGGCCGCGGTGACGCCGCGCGCCAGCAGGTCGGTCGCGGCGTGGACCGCCCGCAGGTTGGGGGCGTCCGCCCCGGAGATGTCGGCCATCTCCACGACGGCCGTCACGATGGCGTCGAGTTCCAGCTGCTTGCCGGCCTCGAGGTCCTGGAGCATCGAGGTCTTGTGGTGTCCCACCCCCTCGGCGCCCCGAAGCCGCTTCTCGATCGAGATGTCGGGGGTGCTGCCGACCCTGGCCGCGATGTCCAGTGTCTCCTCCATGAGTTGGGTGACCAGCCGCCGGGTGTGCGGGTGCTTGCAGATGTCGACCATCGTCGCCCTGGTGAGGGCGCTGATCGGGTTGAAGGCGACGTTGCCCATCAGCTTGATCCAGATGTCGTCGCGCAGGTTCGGCTCCACCGGGCACTTGAGGCCGCCGGCGATCATGGCCTCGCTCAGCTCCGAGCACCGGTCGGAGATCGCGCCGCCCGGCTCGCCGATGGAGAACCGGGTGCCCTCCAGGTGCCGGATGACGCCGGGGGCCTCGATGACCGTCGCGGGGTAGACGACGCAGCCGATGGCGCGTTCCGGCGCCAGCACCGCGCTGGTGGCGCCGCCGGGGTCGACCGCCTCGATCCGCCGCCCCTCGTAGGGGCCGGCGAGCTCGTGGAAGTACCACCAGGGGATGCCGTTCTGACCGGCCACCACCGCGGTCCTGTCACCGAGGAGCGGGGAGATCAGCGGTCCGGAGGTGGCGTAGGAATGTGCCTTCAGGCCCAGGAAGACGTAGTCGACGGGGCCGATCTCCTCCGGGTCGTCCGTGGCGTGGGGCTTGGCCACGAAGTCACCGCGCGGGCTGTTCACCCGGACTCCGTGGGCGCGTATCGCCTGAAGATGCTCACCCCGGGCGATCAGGTGGACGTCGGCGCCACCACGGTGCAGTGCCGCGCCCACGTAAGCGCCGATCGCACCGGCTCCGAGGACTGCGATTTTCACGGCGACTCCTCTCCATTCGAAGGGGGAGTGGATACTGTATGCAGTACCCTCTTGGGATGTACAGTCCCCTCACACGAAGTCGGGCGCCCGGAACCGGGCGGGGTCCCGGCTCACGCCGCATCCAGTCCCCGGCGCCCCGCTGGGCCATGAACCGGGTCACACACGCTCCGGACAGGTTGACCGAGCACGAAGCAGGGGAACGCTTCGCCGCACACACGCGGTCCCGGGCGCGCACGGCCGCGCCACAGGGCCGGGGAACACGCAGTGCGGACGACGGCTCGGCTGACGAGCCGTGACGTCGGTCAGAAGCGACGGAAAAGGAGAGCGATGTCGGATTCACCCCCTCAGCAGATCGGTGTCGTCACCGAGTCCACCGCCGGGGAGACGCGAGTGGCGGTCACACCGGACAGCGTCCGCCGGCTCATCGGCCTCGGCTACGAGGTCGTCGTGGAACCGGGGGCCGGTGCCGCCTCCGGCTTCTCCGACGAGGCCTACGCCCAAGCGGGCGCGCGGGTCGGCGAAGCCTGGCAGGCGGACGTGGTCCTCAAGGTCAACGCCCCCTCGCACGAGGAGATCGAGAAACTGCGCGACGGAGCGACCCTCATCGGGCTGATCGCTCCGGCCCACAACCCCGGCCTCGTCGAGGAACTGTCGGCACGGCCGATCACGGTCCTGGCGCTGGACGCCGTCCCGCGCATCTCGCGGGCCCAGTCGATGGACGTGCTCAGCTCGATGGCGAACATCGCCGGGTACCGGGCGGTGATCGAGGCGGCCCACGTCTTCGGGCGCTTCTTCACCGGACAGGTCACCGCGGCGGGCAAGGTGCCCCCGGCCAAGGTCCTGGTGGCCGGCGCGGGAGTGGCGGGTCTCGCCGCGATCGGCGCGGCCGGCAGCCTCGGCGCGGTGGTCCGGGCCACCGACCCACGGGCCGAGGTCGCCGACCAGGTCCGTTCCCTGGGCGGGGAGTTCCTCGCCGTCGAGGTGGAACAGGAGGCGAGCGGCGACGGCTACGCCAAGGCGACCTCCGAGGAGTACGACCGGCGTGCGGCCGAGATCTACAGCGAGCAGGCCGCGGACGTCGACATCATCATCACCACCGCGCTGATCCCCGGCCGCCCCGCCCCCCGGCTGATCACGGCGGCCGACGTGGCGTCGATGAAGCCCGGCAGCGTCATCGTCGACATGGCCGCGGCGCAGGGCGGCAACGTCGAGGGGACGGTCAGCGGGAAGGCGATCGTCACCGGCAACGACGTGACGATCATCGGCTACACCGACCTGGCGGGCCGGCTGCCGGCCCAGGCGTCGCAGTTGTACGGGACCAATCTCGTCAACCTGCTCAAGCTGCTGACGCCCGGCAAGGACGGGCGGCTGACGCTCGACTTCGACGACATCGTGCAGCGGTCCGTCACGGTGGTGCGGGAGGGCGAGAAGACCTGGCCGCCACCGCCCGTCCAGGTGTCGGCGGCGCCCGCCGGGCAGGCCCCGGCGCCGGTGGCGGCCGCACCGCGGCCCAAGGAGCCACGTCTGTCGCCCGCCGCGCGCTACGGTCTGATCGCGCTCGGCATGCTTGCCATGTTCCTTGTGATCGCCTTCTCCCCCGCCCAGCTCGTGGGCAACTTCACGGTGTTCGCGCTGGCCGTGGTCATCGGTTACTACGTGATCGGAAAGGTCCACCACGCCCTGCACACACCGCTGATGTCGGTCACCAACGCAATCTCGGGGATCGTGGTGGTCGGGGCACTGCTGCAGATAGGCCACGCCGGACCGGCCGTCACCGTGATGTCGGTCGTGGCGATCATGTTGACCACCGTGAACATCTTCGGAGGATTCGCCGTCACCCGCCGCATGCTCGGCATGTTCTCGAAGGGCTGAGGATCGATGAACACAACCACGGCCGCCCAGGCCGCCGACATCGTCGCCGCGCTGCTGTTCATCTTCAGCCTGGCCGGACTCTCGCAACACCGCACCTCCCGCGCCGGAGTGGCGTACGGCATCGGCGGCATGGCGCTGGCGCTGATCGCCACCGTCGTCGCCGCGGCACGGGACATCCCGGGCAGCGCCGTCGGGCTGATCGTCGTCGCCACGGCCGTCGGCGGCGCCGTCGGCCTGTGGCGGGCGCGCCGGGTCGAGATGACCCGGATGCCGGAACTCATCGCCGTCCTGCACAGCCTCGTGGGCCTCGCCGCGGTGCTGGTCGGCTGGAACAGCTACTACGAGGTGGAGGCGGACGGCGCCGCGCAGACCCGGGTCGCCGGCGACCTGCTCGGCATCCACCACGCGGAGGTGTTCATCGGCATCTTCATCGGCGCGGTCACCTTCACCGGCTCCATCGTCGCCTTCCTGAAGCTGTCGGCGCGGATCAAGTCCCGTCCGCTGACGCTGCCCGGCAAGAACGCCCTCAACCTCGGGGCGCTCGCCGCCTTCGTGGCCCTGACGGTGTGGTTCACGGTGAGCCCGAACCTCGGGCTCATGATCGCCGTCACCGCCCTGGCACTCGCACTCGGCTGGCACCTGGTCGTCTCGATCGGCGGCGGTGACATGCCGGTCGTCGTCTCGATGCTCAACAGCTACTCGGGCTGGGCCGCCGCCGCGGCGGGCTTCCTGCTCGACAACAATCTGCTCATCGTCACGGGTGCGCTCGTCGGCTCCTCCGGCGCCTACCTGTCGTACATCATGTGCAAGGCGATGAACCGGTCCTTCCTCTCGGTGATCGCCGGGGGCTTCGGCGCCCCGGCGCCGACGGGCGGCGACGTCGAACAGGGCGAGCACCGTGAGACCACCGCGGAGGAGACGGCCGAACTGCTGGAGAACGCCACGTCGGTGATCATCACCCCCGGCTACGGCATGGCGGTGGCCCAGGCGCAGCACCCGGTGGCGGAGCTGACCCAGGCACTGCGGCGACGCGGGGTACAGGTCCGCTTCGGCGTCCACCCGGTGGCCGGCCGGCTGCCCGGGCACATGAACGTGCTGCTGGCCGAGGCCAGGGTGCCGTACGACGTCGTGCTGGAGATGGACGAGATCAACGACGACTTCGGCGACACCACGGTGGTGCTCGTCATCGGCGCCAACGACACCGTCAACCCGGCGGCGGAGGAGGACCCGGCCAGCCCCATCGCCGGCATGCCGGTGCTGCGGGTGTGGGAGGCGGAGAACGTCGTCGTCTTCAAGCGCTCCATGTCCTCGGGGTACGCGGGGGTGCAGAACCCGCTGTTCTTCCGCGAGAACAGCAGCATGCTCTTCGGCGACGCCAAGGAGAGCGTGGACGCCATTCTGCGCGCGCTGAGCACGCCGGATCCCGGTTCCGCGGCATCCCGGGGCCTGCGCACCGACCAGCAGCCCGCACCGGCCTGACGGGCATTACGCCCATGGCGGGCGGGGCGGGGGTCGCGTGCTTCCCCCGCCCCGCCCGCTGTGCGCCGGCGACCGCCGTGGGCCTCCGCACGCCGACGGCCGATTTCCGGCAAAGCCTTGTTCAACCTCGCGACTGAATTGCATACCAAAATCTGTATTCTTGGCACTGTGCAAAGAACTCAGCCGACAGGGGTGCTCATGCGCGAGACACGTACCGCGGCCACCGTCGTCCGGGTCACCCGGCCGGCTCCGCTGCGCCAGGCCGTCTACGAGGCCCTGATCGAACTGATCGTCAACGGCACCCTCAGATCGGGCCAGCACCTGGTCGAGGCCGAACTCGCCGACCACCTCGGTGTCAGCCGCCAGCCGGTGCGCGAGGCGCTGCAACGCCTGCAGACCGACGGCTGGGTCGACCTGCGCCCGGCGCAGGGCGCCTTCGTCCACGCCCCGACGCAGGAGGAGGCCACCCAGCTCCTCAGTGTCCGCGCCGTGCTGGAGACCCACTCCGCGCACGGCGCCGCGCTGCACGCCACGGACGCGGACGTGGTCCGGCTGTGGGAACTGCAGGACGCGGGCATCACCGCCCTGGCGGCGGACGACGCCCGCGGGATCGTCGAGGCCAACGCCGCGCTGCACGGCTTCATCACCGAACTGTCCCGCAACCACGTCCTTGCCGAGCTGATCCTCCAGGTCGACCGCCGGGTGCGCTGGTACTACATGCCCATCGCCCGGCCCCGGGGCCAGGACGCCTGGAACGAGCACGCCACCATCATCGAGGCCATCGCCCTGGGCGACGCGGACCGTTCCGAGGAACTGATGCGCCGCCACACCCGGAACACCACCGACTTCTACTGCAGACAGATCGCCGCAGCCGTCGACGCCGGGAGGGCCTGAGCCCCGCCGCGGGGAATGCCCGACGGTCCGGGTGCACGGGCACCCGGACCGTCGTCGAGGGGGAGGGAGCGGGAGGAACAGGGAGGAGAAGCGGCAGGGGGAACGCGGGCGGGGCCGGGCGGAGCAGGGGGCGCACCCCACCGACCGGCCCCGCCTCGTGACGCGGGCACCCGGTCCGGAACTGCCGCCGCCCCGGGCCGGGCCTCATCGCCCGCGCACGATCGATGGGGGCTCCTCGCGGGGCCCCGGTACCGCAGCCGTCAGGTGGTCGCCTCCGCGGGGGAGGCGGTGAGGCCGCCCACCTGGGCCACGGGGCTCCCGTCGCCGCCGCGGCGGGGGGCGCCGGGCTGCCGCAGGAACAGCGTGATCAGCGCGGAGAGGAAGGCGATGCCCCCGGCCAGGGTGTAGGCGCCGGTGTAGCCCCAGGCGGCGACCACCCCGGCGGCCAGACCACCGCCGCCGACACCGCCGACCAGCTTGGCGCTGTAGACCAGGCCGTAGTTCTGCGCATTGTTGTTCTCGCCGAAGTAGTCCGGCGTGAGCGCGGCGAACAGTGGGTAGAACGCCCCTCCGCCGAAACCGTTGAGGAACGCGAAGATCAGGAACAGGGGCTCGTTGTGCGCCTGGCCCGACCACAGCACGCCGAACTGCGCCAGGCCCGCCACCACCAGGACCAGGACCAGCGTCTGACGCCGGCCCAGGTAGTCCGACAGCCAGCCCACGATGGCCCGGCCGACGCCGTTGACCACCGCGAGCACACCCGCCGAGGAGGCCGCGACCAGCGGGCCGAAGCCCAGGCTCTTGGCGAACGGGACCTGGAAGTTGATGCCGAAGAGCGACACGCCGCCGATGCAGACCAGGGCGAACCACATCAGCGGGAGCTGCCCCGTCCTGATCGCCTCCATCGGGGTGAACTGGCCCTTGGCGGGCGGGTTCTTGGCCAGTCGCTTGGCGACCCGCCTCGCGTCCTCGGTCACGCCCCGGTTCAGCGGGTCGACGTCGTGCGGCCACCAGCTCTTCGGCGGGTCGCGGAAGAACATGCCGCAGACGGCGACGATCAGCACCATGCCCAGCGCGATCAGGTCGAGGACCAGCCGGAAGTTGCCGGGGTGGAACCAGTAGTTGAAGACGAAGATGAGCGGGAGGGTTCCGTAGGCGAAGCCGCCGTTCACGAACCCGGTGCGGGCGCCTTTGTTGTCGGGGTACCACTTGCCGACCATGTTGATGCAGGTCGCGTAGACCAGGCCGGCGCCCGTGCCGCCCAGCACCGAGTAACCGGCCATCACCAGATAGGGGTTCCCGAAGTGCGAGAGAGCCAGGAAGCCCAGACCGGAGAAGGCCGCTCCGGCGAGCATCGCCGTCCTGGCCGGCAGGACCCCGGTCTCCCGCAGACGTCCCGCGGGGAACGCGACGCCCGCCTGGAAGACCGCCCAGATGCTGGCGATCCAGAACGTCTCGGTGAGGGTCCATCCATGGGCGTGCTCGAGCACCGCCTCGGCGGAGCTGTAGCCGTACTCGTAGACGCTGACGCCCATCATCGAGATCCAGGGGAGCCAGACCATCCAGGCCCGGGGCCTCCCGAGGAGGGAGCGGTCGGTCTCCCCGACCCTGTATACGCGGCCGTTCGCGTCGGTGACTTGCCGGTACTGCCCGGGAGCCACATGCGGTGTTGCTGACATCGGTGCCTTCCCTTGCGTGAAAAGAACCTGGCGTGCGCCCCCTGGGCCTTTCTCTTCATGCGGAGGGGTGGAGCGGGACCATCCCTGCGGCTCGGCCCGGCATGGCCGGGCCCGGTGGTACGTCGTCCGGGCGACTGGGGGTCCAGGGCGGCAACCCGGACCGTGACAGCGCGCAGGCGGGTGACACGGTGGTACGTCCCTCGGACACGACGATTCGGCCGTGCTCAGGGATGTCGAGGCGAACACTCAGCTGGTCGGCGCGATTCTCCATACTGGAGATTGCATACGGTATGGATCTGCAAATCGAGGTGTCCAGGGGACGACGGGAAGATTGACCAGTGCATTACCAACCGGTCGCACCCGCTCCACGCCCGTCCGGACGGCGAACTCGACTTGCTCCAGGGAGCGTTCTGCCTGGTCAGCGAAGTAACCTCCACCGCCCGCCGAATGGTTGCCTGCGGCACCCGTTGCCTTCGCGCGGCGAGCAGGGCCGAGCGTGGGTAAAGGGCCGGTAAGGAAGCCGGCGACCTCGCGCGGGACGGCAGGGGACGGCTCGAGTCCGCCCGGCCGTCCCGCGACCGCCACCGCTAAGCGCTCAGGCGCCCGAACCGCCGTACCGCCAGCGGGAGGAACACCGCCAGCAGGGCCAGTGGCCAGGCCACGGCGGCCCAGACATGACCGGGCTCGCCACCGGGGCCGCCGAACAGGTCGCGTACCGCCGTCGCGGTCCGGGACATCGGGTTCCACTGGACCGCCGTGCCCAGCCAGCAGTGGGTGTCGCCGGGACGGGGTTCCCCCGTCGCGTACGGGTTCTCCTCGCCCTGCGCGAGAACGCCGACGAACGGCTCGCCCTCCCCCGCGAAGGTGTACGCGCCGCCCTCGATCCGCTCGATGAGCCCCCGGGTCCATGCGGCGTCGGAGTCGGCCGTGTGCACCCAGAGGTTCATGATCTCGCCGATGTGGCCGAGCCGACCCGGGCCGTCCTCCGGGATGTAGTGCTCGGTGACGGCGGTCCGCCACTCGCCGATCCTGCGGATCCGCTCCCGAAGCAGCTCCAGCGCCTCGTCCCGGCGCAGATCGACGATGAAACCGATGGCCGCGGACAGGAGGTCCATCTTCTGGTCGTAGGCCACCAGCGACTCGTGCAGCAGGCGCCGGAACTCCTCGGTCCCCTCGTCCGTGATCTCGTACTCGGTGCGGGGCGGGCCGCCGGCCGTCGACGGGGCGACCTCGTGGGCGTGCAGCAGTCCCTGCTTCGCCATCTGCTTCAGGGCGTGGTAGATCGAGCCGGGCTTGGCGTTGGACCACTCGTGCGCGCCCCAGTACTCCAGGTCGTTGCGCACCTGGTAGCCGTGGGCCCGCCCGTGCTGGCGGACCGCGCCCAGGACGAGGAGACGGATCGCTGACATGCCGTCCAGGTTAGGCGGACCGGCGCAGGGCCCCGCACGCGGCCCGCGCCCGTCCCCCTGTCCGGTCAGCCCGCGGAGTTGCGGCGGCCGCCGCGGCCCTCGGTGCCGGCCGCCGGCCGCCGTCCGCCGCCGCGGGTCCCCGCACCGGAACCATTGCCGGTGGCGGCACCGGCCGCGCCCCGGCGGTCGGATCCCCGGCCGCCCATACCGCCCGCGCCATTCGCCGCCCCGCGCGAACCCGCGCGGCGGGCGCCACCGGTCGCCGCCGTCCCGGCAGCGGCCCGGCGGTCCGGACCCCGGCCACCGGTTCCGGCGGCGGTGCCCGTCGCCGTCGCGGCCCCGCCGTTGCCGCCACCGCGGCGCCGGCGAGCGGGCCGCCCGCCGTTCTCGGGCGTCCTCGGCGTGACCGGCGGCTGGGGCAGCTCGATGGTGACGGCGATGCCCGACGGCTCACGGGCGCCGGTGATGGTGGTCAGCTCCGCGGCACCCGACTGGATGCGGGCCGTGCGGGGACGGACGCCCGCGTCCGACATGAGCCGGGTGACGTCCCGTTTCTGGTCGGGCAGGACCAGCGTGACCACCCTGCCGGAGCCGCCGGCGCGGGCCGTGCGGCCGCCGCGGTGGAGGTAGTCCTTGTGGTCGGTGGGGGGATCGACGTTCACGACGAGGTCGAGGTCGTCGATGTGTATGCCGCGGGCGGCGACGTTCGTGGCGACCAGCGCCGTCACCTGGCCGTTCTTGAACTGCTCCAGGGTCCGGTTGCGCTGCGGCTGGGACCGCCCTCCGTGCAGTGCCGCGGCGCGGACACCGACGGCCAGCAGCCGCTTGGCGAGCCGGTCGGCGGACCGCTTGGTGTCCAGGAAGAGGATGACCCGGCCGTCACGTGCCGCGATGCGCGTGGTGACGGCCTTCTTGTCGGTCTCGTCCAGGACGTGGAGCACATGGTGCTCCATGGTGGTCACCGCCCCCGCGGACGGGTCCACGGAGTGCACCACGGGGTCGGTCAGGAACCGCTGCACCAGGCGGTCGATGTTGCCGTCCAGGGTGGCCGAGAAGAGCATCCGCTGCCCGTCGGGCCGCACGCGCTCGATCAGCCTGGTGATCTGCGGCAGGAAGCCCATGTCGGTCATCTGGTCGGCCTCGTCCAGCACCGTGATGCCCACGCTGCCGAGCAGGCAGTCGCCGTGTTCCACCAGGTCGTTGAGCCGGCCGGGGGTGGCCACCAGCACCTCGACGCCGCGCCGCAGCGTGGCGGCCTGCTTGGCCATCGACAGTCCGCCGACCACGGTGGCCATGCGGAGGTTCACCGCCGTCGCGTACGGGGTCAGCGCGTCCGTCACCTGCTGGGCGAGCTCACGGGTGGGCACCAGCACGAGCGCGAGGGGCGCCTTGGGCTCCGCGCGCAGACCCGCCGTACGGGCCAGCAGTGCCAGTCCGAAGGCGAGGGTCTTGCCAGAGCCGGTGCGGCCCCGGCCCAGCAGGTCGCGGCCGGCGAGCGAGTTGGGCAGCGTCGCGGCCTGGATGGGGAAGGGGGTGGTCACGCCCTGCGCGGTGAGGGTCTTCAGCAGACCCGCGGGCATGTCGAGAGCGGCGAACTCGTCGACGGGGGGAAGTGCGGGTGTCATGCTCTCCGGCAGCCGGAATTCCCTCGGCGGCGATGCGGAGGGGGCGGACGACGACGCGCGCCGATTCGGTTTCTGGGGCCTGCGGGACATGCGGTTCATTTGCCTTCCTGGAGCAGCGCAAACCGGGGTCCGCACCACGATGGTGCGGACCCCGGTGAGCGGGTACGCGTCCGGCGATCAGGCGGGGACGATGTTCTCCGCCTGCGGGCCCTTCTGGCCCTGCGTGACGTCGAAGGTCACCCGCTGGCCCTCCAGGAGCTCACGGAAGCCCTGGGTGGCGATGTTCGAGTAGTGGGCGAAGACGTCGGGGCCGCCGCCGTCCTGCTCGATGAAGCCGAAACCCTTTTCGGCGTTGAACCACTTAACGGTTCCCTGTGCCATGACATTCTCCTTCTGTAGGCAGAGGGCCCATCCGGGGAATGTCCGGAGAACAAATAATGCGCCTGCGGGAGAAGAATTCCGTCAGGCGCACATAGTTTTTATGGGTACCACAACTGCATCCCTGTCACCCTAACACAGACCGCCCGCGGCCCGCCGACCCGGGGGCCGGACGGGGACGGGGACGGGGACGGGCAGGGTGAGCCGCCGGTCGCAACGTGTTCAAGGGCAGCGTGAAACGCTCACCCGCCGGTGTCACGAAGGCCCGGCACGCCGCCGTACTCCGACGACAGGGCGCCTCCCCGTGCTTCCCCGGTGTTCCGGACCCCGGCCGGCCTGGACCGGCCGGGATTCCGCGTCGTCGTCAGCGCAGCAGTTTCACCGCCTCGACCACGAGGGGGTCCAGACCTTCCGCACCGGAGTCGACGTAGGCGAACAACCGGGTGCGCATGCGCGGGTCCCAGAACCTGCCGATGTGCCCCGCGACGGCCTCCGCCGCCCGGTCTCCGGGCAGATGGACGAGGTTGGCCGCGATGTCGTTCGCCATCCGGCGCTCCGCCGGGATCGCTTCGGCCATCTCAGTCCACCACCGTCAGCAAGGCGTCCCGTTCCTGGCCGCGGTCGTGTTCCCCGTCCGCGGCCCGCCGCGGACGGGCGAGCCCCACCTGCACCGCGGTCACCTTGTACTCCGGGCAGTTGGTCGCCCAGTCGGAGTTCTCCGTGGTCACCACGTTGGCCCCGGTCACCGGGTGGTGGAACGTGGTGTACACGACTCCGGGCGGCATCCGGTCGGAGATCTCGGCCTTCAGCGTCGTCTCCCCCACCCGGCTCGCCAGGGTCACCCTGTCGCCGTCCACGATGCCGCGGACCTCGGCATCGTGGGGGTGCAGCTCCAGCACGTCCTCCGGGTGCCAGGCGACGTTGGCGGTACGGCGGGTCTGCGCCCCGACGTTGTACTGGCTGAGGATCCGTCCCGTGGTCAGGATCAGCGGGAAGCGCCGGGTGCTGCGCTCGGCGGTCGGCACGAAGGTGGTGACCACGAACTTGCCCTTGCCCCGCACGAACTCGTCCACGTGCATGATGGGCGTGCCCTCGGGGGCCTGCTCGTTGCACGGCCACTGGACGCTGCCCAGCTTGTCGAGCAGCTGGAAGGAGACACCGGTGAAGGTCGGTGTGACCTGGGCGATCTCGTCCATGATCTGACCGGGGTGGTCGTAGGCCATGGGGTGGCCCATGGCGGTGGCGATCTCGGAGACGATCTGCCACTCGTGCTTGCCGGTCTTCGGCTTCATCACCGCGCGCACCCGGTTGATGCGGCGCTCGGCGTTGGTGAAGGTGCCGTCCTTCTCGAGGAAGGACGCGCCCGGCAGGAAGACGTGCGCGAACTTCGCCGTCTCGTTGAGGAACAGGTCCTGCACGACGACCAGTTCCATGGCCTCGAGCGCGGCGGTGACGTGCCCCAGGTTGGGGTCGGACTGGGCGATGTCCTCGCCGTGCACGAACAGGCCGCGGAAAGTCCCGTCGATGGCCGCGTCGAACATGTTCGGGATGCGCAGCCCGGGCTCGGCGAGAAGCGTGCCGCCCCACAGGTTCTCGAAGACGGTGCGCACGGCGTCGTCGGAGACGTGCCGGTAGCCGGGCAGCTCGTGCGGGAACGAGCCCATGTCGCAGGAGCCCTGGACGTTGTTCTGACCGCGCAGCGGGTTCACCCCGACGCCGTCGCGGCCGATGTTGCCGCAGGCCATCGCGAGGTTGGCCATGCCCATCACCATGGTGGAGCCCTGGCTGTGCTCGGTGACGCCGAGCCCGTAGTAGATGGCGCCGTTCGGGGCCTGGGCGTACAGCCGTGCCGCCGCGCGCAGTTCCGCGGCCGGCACGCCGGTGAGCTCCTCCGTGACCTCAGGGCTGTTCTCCGGCCGGGCGATGAACTGCGCCCACTCGTCGAAGTCCTCGCAGCGCTCGTCCACGAAGGCCCGGTCGACCAGCCCCTCGGTGACCACCACGTGCGCCATGGCGTTGACGACGGCGACGTTGGTGCCGGGCCGCAGCTGCAGGTGGTGCTCGGCCTGGATGTGCGGGGAGCGCACCAGGTCGATGCGGCGCGGGTCGACGACGATGAGCTTGGCGCCCTCGCGCAGCCGGCGCTTCATCCGCGAGGCGAACACCGGGTGCCCGTCGGTGGGGTTGGCCCCGATCACCATGATGACGTCGGCCTCGGACACGGACCGGAAGTCCTGCGTGCCGGCCGACTCGCCGAAGGTCTGCTTGAGCCCGTACCCCGTCGGGGAGTGGCAGACCCGGGCGCAGGTGTCGACGTTGTTGTTGCCGAAGGCGGCGCGCACCATCTTCTGGACGACGTACACCTCTTCGTTGGTGCACCGCGAGGAGGTGATGGCGCCGATCGCACCCGGCCCGTAGGTCTGCTGGAGTTCGCGCATCCGGCGGGCGACCGTGCCGATCGCCTCGTCCCACTCGACCTCGCGCCACGGGTCGGTGATCTTCTCGCGCACCATGGGCCTCAGCACCCGGTCGGGGTGGGTCGCGTAGCCGAAGGCGAAGCGGCCCTTGACGCAGGAGTGGCCCTCGTTGGCACCGCCGTCCTTGTACGGCACCATCCGCACCAGCTCGTCGCCGCGCAGCTCGGCCTTGAAGGAGCAGCCGACACCGCAGTACGCGCAGGTGGTGACCACCGAGCGGGTCGGCATGCCGAGCTCGACCACCGACTTCTCCTGCAGCGTCGAGGTCGGGCAGGCCTGCACGCAGGCGCCGCAGGAGACGCACTCGGAGTCCATGAAGGACTCGCCGGCCCCGGGCGAGACCTTGGAGTCGAAGCCGCGGCCCTCGATGGTCAGCGCGAAGGTGCCCTGGACCTCGCCGCAGGCGCGGACGCAGCGCGAGCAGACGATGCACTTGGACGCGTCGAAGTCGAAGTAGGGGTTGGAGGTGTCCTTCCCGGCGTCGAGGTGGTTCTCGCCCTCGTAGCCGTAGCGGACCTGCCGCAGCCCGACCGCGCCGGCCATGTCCTGCAGCTCGCAGTCGCCGTTGGCCGGGCAGGTGAGGCAGTCCAGCGGGTGGTCGGAGATGTAGAGCTCCATGACGCCCTGGCGGAGCTTGGCCACCTTCGGGGTCTGGGTGCTCACCTTCATCCCGTCCGCCACGGGTGTGGTGCAGGACGCGGGGGTGCCCCGCCGTCCGTCGATCTCCACCACGCACAGCCGGCAGGAGCCGAACGGCTCCAGGCTGTCGGTGGCGCAGAGCTTGGGAATGTCGATGCCGGCGAGCGACGCGGCACGCATCACCGACGTGCCCTCGGGCACGGTCACCGGCATCCCGTCCACTTCCACCGAGACCGTCGCCGGTCCGGGTCGCTCCGGTGTGCCGAAGTCGGGTTCCTTGAGGAGCGTCATGCCGTGCCCTCCGTCCTGCCTCCATGGGCGTGCGTGCGGGGGATCGCCCGGCCGGGGTCGCGGGCGAGGAAGTCGTCGGGGAAGTGCGCGATGGCGCTGCGCACGGGCATCGGCGTGAGCCCGCCCATCGCGCACAGGGAGCCGTCGGTCATCAACTCGCACAGGTCCTCGAGCAGGGCCAGGTTCTCGTCGCGCTGCTGACCGGCCACGATCTTGTCGATCGTCTCGACGCCGCGGACCGATCCCACCCGGCAGGGTGTGCACTTGCCGCAGGACTCCACGGCGCAGAACTCCATCGCGAACCGGGCCTGGGCGGCCATGTCGACGCTCTCGTCGAACACGACGACGCCGCCGTGGCCAAGCATGGCGCCCGCCTCGGCGAACGCCTCGTAGTCCATCGGCAGGTCGAACATCGAGGTCGGCAGGTAGGCGCCGAGCGGCCCGCCGACCTGCACCGTGCGAACCGGCCGCCCGGAGAAGGTGCCACCGCCGTACTCCTCGACCAGTTCGCGCAGCGTCACGCCGAAGGCGGTCTCCACGATCCCGCCGCGGGCGATGTTGCCGCCGAGCTGGAACACCTGGGTGCCGCGCGAGCGTTCCACGCCGAGTTCCCGGTACGCCTTCGCGCCCTCGGCGAGGATGACCGGCACCGTGGCGAGCGTGAGGACGTTGTTGACGACCGTCGGCTTGCCGAACAGGCCCTCGATCGCGGGGATCGGCGGCTTGGCGCGGACGGTGCCGCGCTTGCCCTCCAGGCTCTCCAGCATGGAGGTCTCCTCGCCGCAGATGTACGCCCCGGCGCCGACACGGACGTGCAACTCGAAGTCGAGCGGGGAGCCGAGGATGCCCTCGCCGAGCCACCCCCGCTCGCGTGCGATGCCGATCGCCGCGTGCATCGTGGCCACCGCGTCGGGGTACTCGGAGCGGATGTAGAGGTAGCCCTCGCGCGCGCCGACGGCGTGCGCGGCGATCGTCATGCCCTCGATGAGCATGAAGGGGTCGCCCTCCATGACCATGCGGTCTGCGAAGGTGCCGCTGTCGCCCTCGTCGGCGTTGCAGCAGACGAACTTGAGTTCGTCGGCGCAGTCCAGGACGGTCTTCCACTTGATGCCGGCCGGGAAGCCGGCGCCGCCGCGGCCGCGCAGGCCGGAGTCGGTGACCTCGGTGACGACGTCGGCGGGGGTCATGCCCAGCGCCGTGCGCAGTCCGGCGAGGCCGCCGTGGCGCAGGTAGTCCTCGGGCGAGAGGGGGTCGGTCACCCCGACCCGGGAGAAGGTGACCCGCGTCTGGCGGGCCAGCCAGGGAAGTTCGTCGACGACGCCGAGGCGCAGCCGGTGGTCGGCACCCTCGAGCATGCCCGCGGCCAGCAGTCCCTCGACGTCCGAGGGGGCCACCGGCCCGTACCCGACGCGGCCGGCCGGGGTGACCACCTCGACCAGCGGCTCCAGCCACAGCATGCCGCGGGAGCCGTTGCGCACCACCTCGACGGGTGCCCCCCGCTCCGCCGCGGCGCGCCGCAGCGCGTCCGCCACCTCGTCCGCACCGACCGATCTGGCCGCCGAGTCCCGCGGGACGTAGACGGTCACCGTGGAGTCGGAAGATTCCCTCATCATGCGGCAGTCCCCTTGAGGATGGAGCCCAACCGGGCCGTGCCCACTCGTCCGTACAACCGGCCGTCGACCTCGACCGCGGGCCCCAGGGCGCAGTTGCCGAGGCAGAAGACCTGCTCGACGGTGACCGAACCGTCCGGGGTCGTCTCCCCCACGGCCAGTCCCGCCTCCCGCGCGTAGCCCACCAGCGCGTCGGACCCGAGGGCCTGGCACGCCTCGGCGCGGCAGATGCGCACCGTGGTCCGTCCCGCCGGCTCCCGGCGGAAGTCGTGGTAGAAGGTCACCACTCCGTGGACGTCCGCCCTGGAGAGGTTGAACTCGTCGGCGAGCGCCGGTATCGCCTCTTCGGGCACGCAGCCCAACTCGGCCTGCAGGGCGTGCAGTACCGGCAGCAGCGCACCGCGCTGGTCCCGGTGATCAGCCACAACCGTCCGGACCACGTCTTCGACCGTCATGTCACTCCCGCCGATCGTCATTGACCACTCCGCCTTCGCCAGGTCAGGGAGTCCGGCGCGGGATCGTCACAGAGCCGCTTCGCCTTCCCGACGGGGCCGGCAGTACACGGGCGACGATACCGCATACAAACTTCTGCATACAGAATCCTACGCCAAGACTTTCCCCAAGTACCGGCATCCGCGGGCGGCTTGCCGCAGCCGAAGGCATGTTGCATACCAAAACCTGTATACTGGGCGTTCCCGCCGCCGGCGACCCTCACGGCGGCCACCAGTCCGAAGCCGTCGGCCCACAGGCTCGGTGGCAGAACGGGGGAACCATGCGCGAGGCCCTGACGGCCGCGGCGACCCGGCGGGTCGCCCGCCCGGCACCACTGCGCCAGGCCGTGTACGACGCCCTGATCGAGCTGATCATCAGCGGGTCCCTCACACCGGGCCAGCACCTGGTCGAGGCCGAGCTCGCCGAGCACCTAGGGGTCTCCCGCCAGCCGGTGCGCGAGGCCCTGCAGCGCCTGCAGACCGACGGCTGGGTCGACCTGCGCCCCGCCCAGGGCGCCTTCGTGCACTCCCCCACCGAGGAGGAGGCCGCCCAACTGCTCGGCGTCCGCTCGGTGCTGGAGACGTACTCGGCCCGGCTCGCCGCCGAGAACGCCAAGCCCGAGGACGTCGAACACCTCTGGGAACTGCAGCGGGAAGGCGTCGAAACGCTCGCCACCGGCGACGTGGAGCGCCTGGTCACGGCCAACACGGCCCTGCACTCCTTCATCACGTCCATGGCCGCGAACGCCGTGCTGGCCGAACTGATCTCGCAGGTGAGCCGGAAGGTGCGGTGGTACTACACCCCCATCGCCAAGCCACGCGGCAAGGACGCCTGGAACGAGCACGCCCAGCTCATCAAGGCCATCGCCAAGGGCGACGCCGACCGCGCCGGCGAGATCATGCGCAAGCACACCGAACGCACCGGCGACTACCGCAAGGCGGTCGCGGCGGGGGCGACGGCGCTGAGCTGAGCCGCCCCGCCCACCGACGAGGCCGCCTCCGCGGCCTCGACCGACGGGTGGACGCCCGCGGCGCCCATGGCGTCGCGCAGTTCGAGCAGCCACGGCAGCACGGTGCGCAGCACGATGTCGTGCCCCGCGCCGTCCTCGCCGAGCATCGCGTCGGCGGGGACGAGGACCGGATCGGCGAGGACCGTCGAGGTGGCGCTGCCGTGCGGCCCTCCCCCGTCCGGCCGGGCCGGGACGAACAGGTCGGGCGCGTGGGCGGGCACCAGCCACAGGGTCAGCCCGTCCGCGGCGCTGAGCGGCAGCGACGACCAGACATAGCTGTCGGCCTCCCCCGCCGCGACCACCTCGCGCTTGCGGGCGCGCAGCGCGACCACCTCACCGGAGCGCGTCGCGGTCGCGGTCGCGCCTGCGGCGCCGTCCGCGGCGTCCGCGGCGTCCGCGGCGTCCGCGGCGTCCGCGGCGTCCGCGGCGTCCGCGGCGTCCGCCAGGGCGAGGCTGCTGAGATGGCGTCCGGCAGCCGTCTCGCCGCGCAGCCAGGCGCTGCCGCACGCCTCGATGACGGCGACCGCCGCGTAGTGGGACTGCAGCACGGCCGCGGTCACCGGGCAGGTGCCGGCGATCCGCGCGACGACCTCGGCCGCCTCGGCCGGACCCCGGCCACCGCCGCCCAGGTCGGCGGAGACGGTCAGCCCGAGCAGCCCCGCCTCTCCCAGGGCGATCACCGCGCCGCGCGGAAACCTTCCCTCCCTGCCGGTCCGCTCGGCGCCGGGCGCGATGACGTCGCTCAGAACACGGGAGAAGGCGTTGCGGTACGACACGAGGTGACCCCCTCGGGAACGGTTGCTGATCTGCCATCAGGGCAGCGGAAACAGGCACGGCGACGGACGGGGCGGCCGGGCACGCGGGTACGTGGTCGCCGGCCGCCCCGCCGGCGTGCGCGCGGACCAGCCGCCGGGAGCAGCCGTTTCGCGTCTCCCGGCAGGTTGCCGTCCGCCGGTCCGCGCGCAGGTCCTCGACGGGGCAGGGGTGCCCCGGGTGGCTCAGGTTCGCGGGTCGATCTCCCGCAGCAGCCCCGTCGTGACGTCGAAGACAAATCCCCGGACGTCGTCGGTGTGGGGCAGGAAGGGGGACGTGCGCACCCGCTGCATCGACTGCCGGACGTCCTGGTCGACGTCCTGGAAGGCCTCCACCGCCCACGCGGGGCGCTGGCCGACCTCCATCTCCAGCTCGTGCCGGAAGTCCTCGGTGAGGGTCTGCAGACCGCAGCCGGTGTGGTGGATCAGTATCACGCTGCGGGTCCCCAGGGCGCGCTGGCTGATGGTCAGCGACCGGATGGTGTCATCGGTGACCACGCCGCCGGCGTTGCGAATGGTGTGGCAGTCGCCCAGTTCCAGGCCGAGGGCGGCGTGCAGGTCGATCCGGGCGTCCATGCAGGCCACCACCGCCACCTGGAGCACCGGCCGGGCGCCCATGCCCGGATCGGTGAAATCTGCGGCGTACTTGCGGTTGGACTCCACGAGGCGGTCGATGACCTTCTCCCCGCCCGGGACGCTGCCGCCGGGCGGTGCGGAACCGTACGTTGACGTCGACATGACTCCGGTGCGCTCCTTTGCTGGTGCGGTCGTCCGCGTGCTCCGATCATCCACGCGAGCGGCCGGTCCGGGGCGGACCACGGCGGCTCCTGCCGCTCCCGCGTCCTCCCGACGGTCGATAGACGGGGTGAATCAACGCAGGCCCGACCGCAGCGAGCAGCGGCCCCGGTACGGCGGCAGGGGCCGCCGCGCCGAGGGGCCACGCTCCGTGCGCCACCCGTACGGGGGCGGGTCGCACCGCCGGGTCGTGTCGCCGCCGGCGGGGCGGTGCGCGTGGTCCGCGGTCATGGTCAGATCACTCCCTGTGCCTTGAGCTCCGGCAACTCATCTTCGCCGATG
>NZ_JBYIQW010000057.1:0-48389 GCF_057707815.1 Actinacidiphila sp. bgisy160 | reverse complement strand
GTTCCGATGGCCGAGACCGGTTGTCTGCGCAGTGACAGCCACGTGGGCACGAGAGCCGCTCCGAAGGCGAGTGCCCCGGTTCCGCAGGTGATCGCGCAGGCCGGCGGTGGTGTGGGACAGCAACTGCTGCCTAGTGGTCATGGATGGTCCTCCCAGGGGTGAGCGGTGCGTCCCGCGCGGTGTCCCGGCCCTGGTTGGACACCTCACTCCTTCTCGGGGACGAGCAGTACGGCGATACGCGTGTGGTGCACCACCGCGTCGGTGACGCGCGGAGAGAGCCAGGCCCCCAGGCGCGTGCGGGAGTGCGGGCCGAGGACGATCAGATCGGCGTCGTACCTGCGTGCGGCGGCGGCGATCGCCCCCGGGACGTCCGACAACAGCGCGTCGACGAGTTCGCCTTCGGCTTCGACGCCGTGCCTGCGCAGGGTCGCCACCGCCTCCTCGAGGACCTTGTGGGCGGTGGCGTCGTCCTCCATGCCGACGACGGTGTCGTAGACGACGTCCGAGGGGTCGACGTGCAGGACGCGGACCGACGCGCCGGTGCGCGCGGCCAGTTCGGTGGCGGTGCGGACGGAAAGGTGGTCGGTGCTGCTGCTGTCGACGGCGACCATGATGCGTCGGAACACGGTAGGACTCCCTGTTCGGCCCGGGCCGGTCAACGACCCTGGGCGGGCTGGACGGATTGGGCGGATCGAGCGGATCGGGTGGCGGTGGCGCCCGCGTGATCGTCGTGCCGCTGGGCGACGTGCGCCCGCTCGCGTTGGGCCAGGGCGACCACGGCAGAGACGGCGAGGAGGATCACCGACAGCCACAGTCCCTTGGCGATGCCGCCCGAGGTGTCCGACATCAGGCCGGAGATCAGCGGGCCGACCGCCTGACCGACGCTGAATGCCACGGTGAGCAGGGCGATGCCGGACGTCCAGGCGTGCGGGGGCAGTGTCCGCCGGGCGATGACGGTCACCGCGGTGGGTCCGGCCATGAAGCTGCCGCCGAAGATCACTGCCGAGATGATCGCCGCTACCTGGCCGTGCCAGAGCAGGACCGGCAGCACCCCGACGAGCACCACGGCGGAAACCGCCGCCGGGGCCAGGCCGCCCTTGAGCCGGCCGATCACGCGGCCCCACACCAGCAAGGTCGCTGCGGCCGAGGCGGCGCCGAGCACGATGAAGAACGCCGCGGTGGACCACGTCCCCAGGCCCTGGCTGTGCAGCAGGGCGATGACGAACGTCATGTACGAGACGTAGCCGGCCCCGAACAGCACGTACCAGGCGAACGTCGGGGTGAGGAACCTCAGGCCGCCACGCTCTTTGCCGGCCGCGGTCGCGGCCGCCGCGGGAACGTGCCGGGACGCCCACGCCGCCGGCCCCGTGGCGAGCAGCGCCAGGACGCCCATGAGCAGCCAGCCGCCCTGCCAGCCGGAGGCGCCCCAGGCGGTCAGCGCCGAGGGCACCACGACACCCGACAGGACGACCCCGATGCCGACTCCGGCCATGTAGGTGCCGACCATCGTGGCCGAGCGGGCCTGCTTTCCGCCGGTGTGGACCCGCGACGCGAGTGCCGATCCGACGACGAAGGTCACCGCGGTGGCCAGGCCGCCGACGAAACGGAAGACGGACAGCGCGGCGAAGCCCCCAGTGGCGGCGGACGCCAGCAGCGCGACTGCGCTGAGCGCCATGCCCCACACGAACACCCTCCGGGCACCGAAGCGCCGCGACCACCAGGCCGCCGTGCCGGCGCCGAGGATGTAACCGAGCGCGTTGGCGGTGTTCATGGCGCCTGCGGCAGCGTAACTCCAGCCCAGCGTTTCGCGCATGGCGGGCAGGAGCAGGGCGTAGGCGAACCGGGTGAAGCCGAGTGCCACCACCGGCCCGGCCGCGAGGCCGAGCGCGATGAGCGGTTCGGGTACCGCTCTGCGGGGCTGGATCGAGGTGTCGGTCATTGCACACTCTCCCGTGTGACGAAGGGGGACGTGGTGCCCGCCGCGGCAGGCGTGCCGTGGGGCGGGGGCGCCGGGGAGCGCCTGATGGGAATGTCAACCGGCCCAGTGCGCGGGCCGATGCCTGCCGGAAGGGACCACTGACCCTCGAATCGGGTCATCGCGGTGCCTGCCCGAACTCCATCCGGGGAGGGGGGGGCGCCCCGGGCAGGGCGGAGCGGACCGCGGCGAAGAGCACGGCGGCGATGAGTGGCGCCGGCGCGTACACCCACAGCCACCCGGTGTCACCCGCGAGGAGCCCGGGACCGAACTGCCGGGCCGGGTTGAAGCTGCCGCCGGCCCATCCTCCGGTGAGCAGGATCAGCACCGTCACGGCCGCGCCCGCCACCAGTGGGACGCGTGGGGCCGGGCCGGGCCGGGCGGCGACATGGGTGACCGCTGCCAGCAGCAGCGCGGTGGCCACGGCCTCCGACAGGAACACCAGGGGAACGGGGACGCCTTGGGCGGCACGGACGGCCGCGAAGTCCGGTCCGGGCCCGGCCAGTGCCCCACCCCACAGCAGCCGGCCCGCGGCCACTCCCGTCACGGAACCGGCCAGTTGCGCCACCGCGTAGGGGGCGAGGTCGCGTCCGGGCAGCGCGCCCATCAGCCAGAAGGCCACCGAGACCGCCGTGTTCATGTGCGCGCCCGAACGTCGCCCGAGCGGGGAGAGGATGAGCAACCCGACGGTGGCACCGCTGACGACGGCGTCCACCACCAAGCGGCCCCCCTGTGACGGCACCGCTTCGGCGAGAGGGCTTCCGGGACCCGCGAGCCACCGGAACAAGGTGGCCATGACGAACAGCAGAACGGCGGTCGCGGCGAACTCCGCGAGCCAGGCTTGCCAGTGCGCGCCTCCCCCGCGGGTGTCGCGGTCGGCGCGGGAGGCCATGCCGTCCTGCGACGTACCCGTGCCGTTGTCCGGCGCCCGTGCGCCCATGCGGTTCCTCCCGGTGATGCGGTGCGGGCGGGGGCGCCCACGGCTTCGCGGCCCGGCAGCGCGCCGACCGCTCGCTCCCACGATCCACCGCGGGATTGCACGGGTGTTGCACACCGCCGACCGCCACCGGGCTGCAACGCGCGTGCAAGCCGGCCGCGAGCCTGGATCCCGGGGCGACGAGCCCCACGGACCGAGCGGCGGCCGCATGCCGGTTTGCCGGCCGTGAGGAGAACCGTGGTGCCGATCTCCGCGACGCGTACGGGGAGTCGGTGATCGTGCGGCGCAAGCCGACCGCGCTGGGCATCGACCACGACGATGTGGCAGCGGTCCTGGAGGCCGAGGGCGTACGGCGGTTCACCGAATCCTGGCCGGACATGGCCAAGACCGTGCGCGCGGAGCTGGAGGAGGCCTGCTGACCGCACCGCGTGTCCCGATGCGTGGGAGGTCTGTCCCATACTCCGGTGGTGCCTGTCGCGGCGCCCGCCGAAGGTGGGGCCGGGTGGTGACGTCCCGCCGCCCGCGTTCGACAGAGAGCCGTCCCATGACTTCCACCACCCGTGCGTTCGACCGGAGGCGGTCCGCGGGCCCGATCCGTCTGCGGTTGATCGGCCCCCTCGACCTCGTGGATCCGGGAGCCGACCGACGCCCCGTGATTCCCCGGGGCCGGGCCTCCCTTCTGCTCGCTTTGCTCGGTGTCCGCCGCAACCGGGTGGTCGCCCTCGCCGAGGTCGTCGACACTCTGTGGCCGCAGGACCCGCCTCCGGCGGCGGAGCAGATCGTCGCCTCGCTGATCAGCCGGCTCCGCAAGATCACCGGTCCCTGCCTGGAACGCGTCGGTTCCGGTTACCGGCTGGACACCAGCGCCTGGCAGGTGGACGTGGACGAGGCCGCCCGTCTCGTGTCCGTGTCCGAACGTCACCTCGGGGCTGGGCAGAGCGCCGTCGCGGACGTCGCCGTACGCCGCGCACTCGAGATGCTGACCGCGGGCCAACCCCTGGAGGAGTTCCCCGCCGAGGAATGGACCGAGGAACTGGTCCGCGCCGTCTACCAGCAGTTGCGCCGCGCCCGCGAGGCCGCGTGGCTCGCCGCCGCGCGGCTCGGCGACCACCGGCGCTGCGCCGAGGTGGCGTGCGCGGCGATCGCTGTCGACCCGTACGACGAACCGGCCTGGAGGGCGCTGATGGCCGCGGAGTACGGCCAGGGCTCGGCCGGTGCCGCGCTGCGCACCTTCGACCGGCTGCGCCGCAGGCTGCGCGCCGACCTGGGCACCGACCCCGATCCGCGGACGGCCGCCCTGCACGAGGCGATGCTGCGCGGCGGCGAGACGATGTGCCTGCTGACCCGGCCCCCGGTCCGGTCCCTGGGCGTGACTGCGCCCCGGGGCCGGCTCGTGGGGCGCGACGCCGAACTGGGCCGACTGGAGCGGGCCTGGCGAGCCGCGCTGGGCGGCCGGCCCGCGGCCCTGGTCGTCCGGGGCGCCTCGGGCATGGGCAAGACCGCACTGATGGCGGCGGTGCGCCGGCATGTGGAGGACCACGGCGCCGTCGCCCTGACGGCCGCGCACCCCATCGCCGGGCAGGCGTCGGAGGCACCCGCTCTCGTGCGCGCCGTACGGGCTCACTGCCTCACCGCCCCGCCGGAGGAGGTACGCGCCGCGGCGGCCGGTCTGGAACGGCCGCTGCGCCGGTTCCTTCCGGAACTGGACGTCCTGCTCGACGGCGGCTGCCACGCCTTCGCCTCGGGCTCCCAGGCGCCGTCCCAGGACGAGGCGAGGCTCGAGGCCGTCGCGTCCTTCGTTCTTCGCATCGCCACCCGACACCCGGTGCTGCTCGCGCTGGACGACGCGCACCATGCCGATCGGGAAAGTATTGAGGCCGTCCGGCGCCTGGCCGGCGCGACGCCGGTGGCCGGCGTGCCCCACCGTCTGATGGTGCTCCTCACCATCGGCGCCGAGCACCGGCCCCCGGGCACGGTTCCGCTGCTCGGGTACCAGGCCGAGCAGCTCAGTCTGGAGCCGCTCCTCGCCGCCGACGTCGGCGAACTGGCCTGCCACCGCGGGTTGCCGAGCACAGCCGCTCACGTCCATCGGCTCACCGGCGGACACCCGGGGCTGGTCACCGAGGCCCTCCGTGCGGCCGCGCGGGGCGCCGACCTCACCGGACGCGGGCGGCTGCCGGTGAGCCTGGTCGAAGCGGCACTGGCCCTGGTGGACCGGGCCGGGCACGCCACCGCCGAGTTCCTCCGCTTCGCCGCGCTCGTCGGATCCCGGTTCCGCCTGCGGGAGGTCCTGGCTGTCAACGCCTTCGACGGCCGGGACGCCGCGGCCCACGTGGACGCCGCCTTGCGGGCCGGGCTGCTGGCGGTCGACGGTGACGATCTTGTCTTCACGGCCCCCGTGGTGCACGCCGCGCTCCGCACGACCGTACCCGCTCCGGTGAGGGCGGCACTGGACCCGTCACGGCAGGGCCGGGGGTGCGCCCGTTGCGGGGCACCGGCGGACCTGCTCGCGGGCTGAACGCGAGCGGGCGCTCGCGGCAGTCCGCCTGCCTCGGGCGCCTCGGGCCGCTCGGGTTCGGACGGTGGGCGCGGCGCGGCGGCCGGGACGTCGCCGCCCGCCGCGATGCCCGGTGGGAGGCGTGCCAGGACCCGGTCCGCCCGGGCCGTCACCTCACGCAGGCACTCGCCGCGGCGATCCGTCGGGCGCAGAGCGCGGTTCCCACGGTCGTACCGCATCGGAGCACCTCGCGGTCCTCGTCGGCGCTGTACCCCGCCTCGTACGCCGTGGCGCCGCCACGCAGCACCACTCGACCGCACCGGGGTCGACGTCCGGCCGCGCGCCGGCCAGTCGCGCGGTGGCGCCGGCTCGGACGGCCGGGCCGCACAGGACGCGCGCGTGGCGTCGTCCACCGCGGTGCGGGCACGACCGCCCTGTCGCGTGCCCGGGCGGCCGCCCGGTCTCGTCCCGCTGTACGGAGCGCCGCCCGCGGATCGCCTCGGTGCCGAGTGCGGCAAAGGGCGGTACCGCCTTCCGGCCGGTACCGCCCTTGACCACGGACCGCCATGGCTGCCCATGCGGCCTCGCGCGCCCTCGTCACGGCGCCGGGTCCTCGTCCAGCAGCCGTGTGAGTCGCGTGAGTCCGAGGACACGGCGCACCGGAGCGGACGCCGCCCCGATGGTGAAGCGGCGTCCCCGGTGGGCGGAGAGGGCCGCCGCCGCGACCAGGGGCCGCAGCCCGGAGCAGTCGATGAACACCAGGTCCCGCAGGTCGACGGTGATGTGCTCGCCCCGGTCCGCGCAGTCCTGCAGGACCGCGTGGACCCGGGGTGCGGCCGCCACGTCGAGCTCGCCGCACACCATCACCAGCGCACGGCCGTCGTCGTCACGCCGCACGGCGATCCCCACTTCCTGCAGTCGCGTGTCCGGCCCGAGTCCGGCGGTGTGCCGCACGGCCTTCGGGGACTGCGTCGGGGAGGGACAGTGCGTGGTGCTCATGGATGGCCTTTCCTGGAGGTCTGACGGTTTCGGCGCGGTGCGCCTACGCGCACCGCTGGACCGTTTCCAGATTCCGGTACGAAAGCATGTGAACCGTCAATCACCAGAGCGAATCACCTCGTAGTCCGCGGGGATGAGACGCCGGTGGGCTCCGCCTTCGGAACGGTGCCGTCCTGTGCGCGAGGGCCAGAACGCCCGGTGTCCCACCAGGGCCGTCAGCGCCGGGATCAGCAGCCACGACGTGACGAAGGTGGCAAGGAGGACGCCCATCGCCACCGGAAGCCCGACGGAGGCGGTGGAGCTGCTGAAGCCGAGGACGCCGAAGCTCGCGGCGAGGATGACGCCCGCGGCGGCGACCGAGGGGCCGGCGTGGGTGACCGCGTAGCGGGCCGCCTCTCGTGGGGTCGCCCCGCGCAGCAGTTCCTCACGGAGCCGGGCGATCATCAGGATGTTGTAGTCGGTGCCGATCGAAGCGACGAAGAGGTAGACGATCAGCGGCACGGTGAAGGTGACACCTGGCTTGTGCTGGAGGTGCTGGAAGAGCAGCACCGCCGAGCCCAGCGTGGCCGCGAAGCCGAGGCCGACGGCCGCCATCAGGTACAGCGGGGCGAGCACCGCCCGCAGCGTGAGCAGCAGGATCAGGCCGATCGCCACGGCCGCGATCGGGATGATCAGCCGCAGGTCGTGGCTGACAACCTTGCCGGTGTCCGCGTACGCCGCGGTGAGACCGCCGAGGGCGACCGAGGTGCCCGGTGGGGCGAGAGCGTGGGCCCTGGGGGCGAGCACCTCCTCGTGCCCGCGCAGCGCCTGGGTACCGGTGGGGTTGACAGTGAGCACCATGTCGATCTGCGCCACCTTCGCGTCGTCGGACACCCTCACGACGCGGGCGTCCCCCACGTCCGGCAGGTGCGTCAGCCGGGCGGCGTACGGTGCGAGCCGGGCAGCGGTGAGCGTGCCCTTCTCGGCGGTCACCATGACCTGCGTCGGGGTCAGCACGCCCTCGGGGAACGCCGACCTCAGCTCGGCGTAGCCCTGGGCGGCATGACTGCCCTTCTGGTACGGCGACAGGTCGTAGTCGGCCTTGTATCCGAAGGCGAACGTGGCCAGCGCGGCCAGCAGGAGCGTCGCCGCTCCGGCCACGGCTGCCGGCGCCCGCGCGACGAGAGCGGCCACCGGCCCTGTCACGCGCGGCGCGGGAGAGCGCCGCCAGGACGGCCTGCGCGCCAGTCGCTTGCCCAGCACCGTGAACAGCGCGGGGACCAGCGTCAGCGACGCGAGGAGCATCACCAGGACGGACACGCCGAGCGCCGGGCCCAGGACCCGGAAGTCCGGCATCTGCGAGGCGAGCAGCGCCACGAAGGACACCGCGACCGCCAGGGCGGAGGACACCACCGCTTCGCCCACCCTGCCCACGCCGCCGGCCATCGCCGGGCGGTGGTCCTGCCCGGTGCGCAGCCGCTCGCGGTAGCGGTGGAGCAGGAAGACGATGTAGTCCGTGCCGACGCCGAAGAGCACCACCGGCAGCAGTTCGGTGGCCGTCTTGCCGATCCCCACTCCGGCGAAGTGGGCGCCGATGGTGAGCAGCCCGGTCACACCGAAGCCGACCAGGGCGATCGTCACCAGGCTCAGTACGGCGATGAGCAGGCTCCTGAACAACGCGATCAGCAGCACGAACACCACTGCGATCATGGCGTACATGACGATGGCGCTCATCCGCGAGTCGTCGGCCGTCGCGGCGGTCTCGCCCGTCAGATGACCTCGCAGTGGGGTGCCCTCGGTCGCCTCGGTGACGTCCCGGTCCAGGTCGGTCGCCGCTTTCTGGGCCGCCTGGTCGTCCGACGGTTCGCCGAACACGGCCTCGGCCAACAACACCCTGTGGTCCGGCGACACCTGTCCGGGACCGGTGTCGACACGGACGGCGGCTGGGCGCGTACGCCGCGCGGCCCTCCGGTCCAGTCGCTCCACAAGGTGCTCGGCGCTCGCCACGTCCGCCCGGGTCAACGGGCGGTCGTCGGCCCTGGTCAGGACCAGGGTGGCCCTGCCGCGGTCGTCTGGCTTGCCGAAGGCCCGGTCGGCGATGCTCTGGGCCCTGGCCGATTCGTACTGGGCGGGCAGGCCGCTGCTCTGACGTGCGTCGTTGGTGTCGTTCCAGTGGTGGGCACCGGCGTAGCCGACGCCCACACCGGTCAGGGCCAGCAGCACCGCCGCCCAGGCAAGGATGACGAGGACGGGCCGCCGGGTGACGGCACCGCCGAGACGGTCGAACACGGAAGTTCCCTTCGCGGGGCTGGTACGGCTCCCGCGCGCCGCAGGAACCACTGTGGTCAAGCCTTCGGCCGACGCACGCCACGACCGTCGGTCGCGGTGCGGAACTCCCCGGTCATCAGCGCGAGGGAGCACGTTGTTCCGCTCGGTCCGAGGGACGAGCACAGACCCCGGCCCGGCACGGCCGCGCTCCTCCGGAGGGATGACAGCACTGCGGATGACAGAGGCCGCGGAACCTCGTGATCGGTGCCGAGGTGGCCCGGACCGGCGCGGACTACGGTGGGTTCATGACCTTCTTCGACGCGATCGCCAGGCGGCGGGTGCCGAGCTCCGTGATCGACACGGTGCTCGCCGTCCTGCTCGTCCTGGGGTCGCTGTCGACGGTGGTCAACACCGTCACGCTCCCGGGCGGTCCCGGCACGGCCCCGCTGGGGATCGCGCTGGCGGTGCTCACGGGACTGCCACTGGTCGTGCACCGGCGGTGGCCGGTCCCGGTGCTGGTGGTCGTCTCACTCGCGGCCGCAGCCCTCCAGGGGATGGCGTACGTACCCCAGCCGGTCGGGGGGCACGGCGTGTCGATCGGTCCCGTCTACCTCGCCGTCGCCGTGACGGTCTTCCTCACCGCGCTGCGGGTCCGCCGGTCGTCCTCGTTCGCGCTGCTGGCCGGGGTCGTCCTGGCGGCCAGCCTCGCGGAGATCGAACTCGACCCGGGGTACCGGCTCTCCGCTGCGGTCACGATGAACGTCCTGCTGGTCGCGGCGTGGGCGCTGGGCGAACTCGCCCGCGCCCGGCGCGCGATCGCCTCCGACATCGTGGAGCGCGCCGCCGCCGCGGAGCGGGAGAAGACCGCCAACGCACGCGCGGCCGTGGCCCAGGAACGCGCCCGCATCGCCCGCGAGCTGCACGACATCGTCGCGCACAACGTGAGCCTGATGATCGTGCAGACCATCGCCGCCGACCGTTTGCTCGACCGCGATCCGGGCAAGGCACACGAGCTGCACACGGGCGTGGAGCAGACCGGCCGGGCCACCGTCGTCGAACTGCGCCGGCTGTTGAACGTCCTGCGCACCGAAGAGGACGAGGAACCCGCGCGACGCCCGCCGCAGCCGCACATCGACGAGATCCCCGGCCTGCTGGCGGCGGTCGGCGACGCCGGACTGCGCGTGCGGTCCACCACCCTGGGCGCCCCGCGCCCACTGCCCGCGGGGACGGAGCTCACGGTCTACCGCATCGTGCAGGAGGCGCTGACCAACACCCTCAAGCACGCCGGCCGCACCCGCGCCGGCGTCACCCTGGACTGGCGGCCGGAAGAACTCGTGGTCACCGTCAGCGACGAGGGGCGCGCGGCGGACGCCGGCCTCGTCGCGACCGCCGCGTCGGCCGACGGCGGTCACGGACTGGTCGGCATGCGCGAACGGGTCTCCGCCGTCGGCGGGCGCTTGGAGACGGGCCCTCGTCCCGGCGGCGGATTCCTCGTCCGCGCCGTCGTACCCGCCCCGCTGAGGGAGGAAGGCTGCGAAGCCGAGGAAGGAACGGTGCGCCATGGGCGCAATTCGCGTACTGCTCGTCGATGACCAGCCGATGATCCGTACCGGGTTCCGGTTCATCCTGGAGGCCGAGCCGGACCTCAATGTCGTCGGCGAGGCGGGCGACGGGGCGAGCGCCGTCGAGGACGCCCGCGCCCTGCAGCCGGACGTCATCCTCATGGACATCCGCATGCCCAGGATGGACGGCGTCAAGGCGACCCGGACGATCGTCGCGGCCGGGCTGCCCACCAAGGTCATCATCCTCACCACGTTCGACCTGGACGAACACGTCGTCGACGCACTGCGCGCCGGCGCCAGTGGCTTCCTCGTCAAGGACGGCCCGGCGGCATCCCTCATCGAAGCCATCCGCGTCGTCGCCTCCGGCGAGGCCGTGATCGCCCCGCGCGTCACGCGACGGCTCCTCGAGCGCTTCGCCCGGCTCGACGACGGCACCGCGGACACCACGCCGCCGAGCCTGGAGCGGCTGACCGGCCGCGAACTGGACGTGCTGAGAGCCCTGACGCGGGGCCTGTCGAACGCCGAGATCGCCACCGAACTGGTGGTCAGCGAGGCCACCGTGAAGACCCACGTCGCACACATCCTGGAGAAGTTCGACCTGCGCGACCGGGTCCAGGCCGTGATCCTCGCCTATGACGCGGGCCTGGTCACCCCCATGGCCGACCGCTGACCGGACCACCCGCCGGGGCCGGTGCCCGTACCCCTCAACGACAGGCCGAGCCCGCGTCCTGCCCACACATCCGGTGCGTGCACGGCCTCGGAATGTGCAGGCAGCACCGCAGCAGCCGGTGCGCCCCCGCGCCGGCCACCGCGCCGGCCACCGCGCCGGCCATCGGGGCGAGCAGATGCGCCCACAACAACCCTGTCCCGTCGGCGAACAGAGCCGGGCCGAACTGCCGCGAGGGGTTCACCGAGGCGCCACTGCGCCCGCTCGGCACGGTGGTGATCAACGCTGTCACGGCCCCGACGGCGTAGGGCGGCAGCCGGCTCCGAGCGGGGCGGGCCAGGAGAAACCCCACGAGCACCACCTCCTCGACGATCTGGAAAGCCCAGTGCCCGGCCTTCGCCCGGCGTCCTCGCCCCCGTCCCGCACCGCTGGCGGTGGCACCTCGTACCGCTGGTCGACCCCACATGCGGCTGTTCGGGGCCAACCCTAGGCTTTGGTTAGGGCATCACGTGAGGCCGGGAGGTGGGCCTGATGGCGACGGTTCTTTTCATCGTGAGCGGTGCGACGTACTGGGTGCTCAAGGACGGCACCAGGTATGCCACCGGGTACTGGGCCGAAGAGTTCGCGGTGCCGTACAAGAAGGTCACGGAAGCCGGGCATGACGTGGTCGTGGCGACGCCGGGAGGTGTCGTCCCGAACGTCGACATGATGAGCCTGCGCCCCTCCATGGCGGGTGGCGAGGAAGGCGCCCTGGAACTCGAGGCGATCATCCGTTCCGCGGAGGTCATGCGGCGTCCGCTGGCGCTGTCGCATGTCCGCCTCGAGGATTACAACGCGGTCTACCTTCCGGGCGGCCACGGCCCGATGGCGGACCTGGCGTGGGATGCCGACGCCGGCCGCCTGCTGTCGGCGCAACTCGCCTCGGGCAAGCCGCTCTTCATCGTCTGTCACGCCCCCGCCTCGTTGCTGGCCACCCGGATCCACGGGGAATCACCCTTCAGGGGTTACCGGGTCACGGGCTTCACCAACGAGGAGGAGGAAGCGGTCGGACTGGCCCCCAAGGCGACGTGGCTGCTTGAGACAGCGCTCAAGGAACAGGTCGGCGTCGACTACAGCCGCGGCCCGATCTGGGAGCCCTACATGGTCGAGGACCGCAACCTCGTCACAGGCCAGAATCCTCACTCCGCCTCGGTGCTGGCCGACCGGCTTCTGGAAGTTCTCAAGTGAAACGACTGCGCGCGGTGCGGCGAGATCGCTGAAGCGAGAAAAGCGGCGCCGTCGTTGTCTCGGTTTGCTCGAGGTCCGACAATCCAGGAGGGCGGGCAGATGGACCCGCGTCACGCACTGGCGCTGTTCGACCTGGATGGCACCCTCGTACGCCGGCGGACGTCCTTCGTCGACGCGGTGACGGCGTTGTGCCTGGAGCACGGCTTCGGCACGGAGATCAGGGCCTGGATGCTCAGTGAACTCGCCGACCGCGCCAATGCCGACGACTTCGTGCGGCTGCGCCACGAGTACGCACTGGACACCGGGGTCGGGCCGTTGTGGGACGAGTTCGTCGACCGGATGGCGGGCGCCGTCACCTGCGACCCCGCGGTTCTCCGAGGACTGGAGCGCCTGCGGGCGGACGACTGGAGCATCGGCATCGTCGCCAACGGGGCCTCCGACGTGCAACGCGCCAAGATCGGCGCGACAGGGCTCGCCGACCTCGTGGACGGAGTGGCGGTCTCGGGCGACATCGACGTCCGCAAGCCCGACACCAGGCTGTTCGCCCTCGCGGCCGGACGCTGCCGCACGCCTCTGTCCGCCGAGGCGTGGATGACGGGCGACAGCCCCACCGCCGATGTCGCCGGCGGGCACCGGGCCGGCATCCGCACCATCTGGGTTCGGGGACGTTCGTGGCCCGAAGGCCTCCCCACCCCGCACCACACCGTCGACGGCGTCACCGACGCCATTGATCTTCTCCTGGCGCGCCAGTAGGCAAGGCCGGTTCGAGCGACAGCGCGACGCGCCGCATTCCTGGCCGGCCCCTCTCCCGGGGGCCGGCCGGGGACACTGGCCTGGAGCACTTCCTTGTTGCGGCTCGCGGTGCCGGCACGGAAATTCAGCCTGATCCGCCGAGCCGGCGTCAGACCGCCGACAGGGCTTGCGTCGGGGGCAGCCGCGAGGCGCGCAGTGCCGGGTAGACGCCCGCCACGGCGCCCACGACGATCGCGCCGGCCAGACCGCTTCCGAGCGCGAGGGGTGGCAGGACCGGCGGCCACGACTGCCACATCGCGTAACCGGCCGTCCCCACGGCGCCCAGCACGGTGCCGCTCAGTCCGCCCAGGACGGACAGCACGACGGATTCCGTCAGGAACTGCCCCCGAATCTGACGGCGGTTGGCGCCCAGGGCACGGCGCAGACCGATCTCGCGGCGTCGTTCCAGGACGGACACGAACATGGTGTTGGCCACTCCGATACCGCCGACCAGCAGGGCGACCCCGGCAAGACCGAGGAACAGGGCGGAGAAGGTGTGCTCGGTGGCGCGCTTGGCGGCCAGGGCGTCGGAGGGCCGGCTGACCTGGACGAGTCCGGGCAGCTCCGGATTGACGGTGGCGGGCAGGACGGCGCGTACGGCCTCGATCCGCGACTCCCGCGCCTTCACGTAGACCACGGTGGGGTGGCCGTCGAAGGCGAGTACGTCGCGTGCGGCGTCCCAGCCGACCAGTACGGAGCTCTCCAGATCGGGCGTGAGCGGCATCGGCCCGAGAACGCCGATCACCGTGAACCGGCGGGTGCCGATCGTCACCAGCGGCTCCCGTCCCGGGGTGACGCGGTCGATGCCCAGTCGCGCCGCGGAGCGCGCGCCCAGGACGGCCGTGGGGAAGCTCTCGGTGGCGTGGTCGAGGAACCGGCCGGATCGGATGGTGCCGCCGACCGTGGTCAGCAGATTGGTCCTGGCGGCCAGCACGCTCAGCCCGATCGAGTCATTGGGGTCGGCCAGGTCGGAACGCCGCACAGTGGTGTGGGTGTTGGCCACCGCGGTGGCGCTGGTGACGGGGCCGATCCGGGCCGCCATGGCGTCGGCGGCCTCCGGAAGAAGTGCCTTCTGTTCGGCGTCGGGCTGCGGCTGCGCGCGGAGCATGTTGGTGCCGAGCGCCGACAGCTCGTCCATGAGGGCCCGCTGGCTGGAGGCGGGGATGCCGGTGACGACGACCAGGGTGGCGATGCCGATCGCGATGCCCAGTGCGGACAGCGCGGCACGGGTCCTTCGGGTGCGCAGGCCGAGCAGGCCGAGCCTCAGGACGTCGAGGGGGGACAGTCTGATCGGTCGGTTCATGCCGGGCTCCAGGCGTCCGCGCGGGTGGCGCTGTCCGAGGCGATCCGGCCGTCGTGCAGTCGGATCCTGCGTGGCAGACGGGCCGCGATGTCCCGGTCGTGGGTGATGACCGCGATGGTGGTGCCTTCCTGGTTCAGCCCGGTGAGCAGGTCGAGTACGGCGCGCCCGTTGGCGCTGTCGAGGGCCCCGGTCGGTTCGTCCGCGAGGACCAGGGCGGGTTCGTTGACCAGTGCGCGGGCGATGGCGACGCGTTGCCGTTCGCCGCCGGACAGTTGCTGAGGGAGGTGGCGGGTGCGGTGCGCGAGGCCGACCCGGGCCAGCGCCTCTTCGGCGCGGGGGCGGCGCAGCCGTCGTGGGACGCCCGCGTAGAGCAGGCCGGTCGCCACGTTCTCCGTCGCGTCGAGGCCGTCGGTGAGGTGGAAGTGCTGGAAGACGAAGCCGAGCAGTCGGGCGCGCAGCGCGGACAGGTTCCGGTCGGACAGTCCGGCGGCGGCGTGTCCGGCGATCTCGACCGTGCCGCTCGTCGGCCGGTCGAGGGTGCCCATGATGTGCAGCAGCGTGGACTTCCCCGAGCCGGAGGGTCCCAGGATGGCGAGGAGTTCGCCTTCCTCGACGGTGAGCGACACCTCGTCCAGGGCGGTGACGTCTCCCGCGTAGGTCTTGGTGACCTCATGGACGACGAGGGCGGGGGCCGGCCCTGCGGTGTTCATGAGGCGGTCACCACCGTCATGCCCTCGCTGAGGCCCGCGCCGCTCACTTCCACCATTCCGTCGGCGAACACCCCTGTGTCCACCGGGATCAGGGAGGCATCGGGGCGCTGCAGTGCGTAGCCGCCTTCGCTCAGGGCGAGGAGCGCGGTGACCGGGACGGCCAGGACGCCCCTGCGGTCGGTCGCGGTGAAGCGGACCTGGACGGAGGCGGAGTCCAGCCCCTTCACGTCGGCGGCGTGCCGCGGCGTGATGGTGACGGCGACCGTGGGAGGTCCTGCCTGCGCGGTCTGGTCATCGGCGGAACCGCCCTGGACGGCGCGTGCGACGGTGGTGACCGTGCCGGGGATCTCCCGGCTGTCGGGCAGGGTGATCACGACGCTCTGCCCCTTGCGGAGGGCGCCGACCTCGGTGGCGTCCACGCTCACGGCCACCGACTTCGCGGTGGTGGTGTACGTCAGCACCTCACCTTCGACCGGGTCGCCCGGGACGGCGGTCACGGTGTTGACCCTCGCCGGTCCCGGCAGGACGAGCGCCCGGCCAGGTGTGAGCGTCCCCGTCGCCTCCTGGCCGGTGTCGCGCTGCCACCGCTTCAGGGCCGCGCTCAGCTCGGGTGTGAACTCGGTGACGCCGGGCGCGGGCGCGCGGCCCGCGGTGTGCCCGGTGCCGTAGCCGAGGGCCCGCAGGTTGTCCGCCAGGACGGTGACGTCCCGCCCGCGCAGCCCCGGCTTGTCCAGCGCTCTGAAGAAGGGGGTGTCGCCGAGGAAGACGGTCACGGGCTGGTCGTTCACCCAGTACAGGGGCTTGCCCCGGACGGCCTTCGCGCCGGGCGCCGGCAGCTTGGTGAGCACTCCGGAGCCCGTGCCCTTGAGGGTGCGCGGCGGGCCGTAGCCGAGCGTGCCGGGCAGGGTCCTGTCGGTGGACAGGTCGGTCCTGATGACCTTGACGGTGTCGAGCCGGATCGGGTGTTCCGGCGCGGTCTGCGGGCCGCCCTGCCGCGCGCTCCAGGCCGCGGTGGCCCCTCCGGCGCCGCCCGCGGTCAGGAGAACGGCCAGGGCCACGGTGAGCCGGCGCCGACGCCGCCTCGGGAGGCGGTGATCAGCGGTTCTTGTCACCGAAGGCCTCCATCGTGCAGCTCTTGTCGGCCTTGGTCTGTTCGGTGTCGCTCATCGTGGGCTGGCCGTCGTAGGTCCAGCCGGAGTTGTCGGGCAGGGCGACGACCTTGAGTCCGCGGTCGTTCAGGCACGTGATGTAGGCGCGGTAGTCGTCGTCGTAGTGCGGGTTGGAGTCGCGCCGCAACTCCGATGGCTGGAGGGGTAGTTTGCCCGCGCACGTCTTCCGGGCGGCCTTGGCGGTGGGGCTGTTGTCGTGCTGGTCGACGGAGTAGGGGCCGCGGGCCAGGATCATCTTGTGACCGTGGTCCTTCAGGCAGGCGGCGTAGGCGTTCCAGTAGCGGTCGCGCTCGGCGTCGGAGCTGTCCAGGCGCAACTGCGGACGGCCCTGCTCGCTGTCGGCCGGGGGCGCGGCGGACGGAGATCGCGGCGCGGCCGAGGGGGTGCCGGTCGCCACGGAGGCCACGTCGCCCTCCCCGGACTGCTTGCCGGACGCCGCGCCGGTGCCCCCGGCGGAGCCGCCGCAGCCGGTGAGCAGGACGGCACAGAAGACCGCGGCGGCCGTGCCGAGCACGCGGTACGGAGGGTACGGATGGGTCATGCCGCCTGATCATGGCCGGTGAATGTCGGAAACCTGTCAGGAAGCGGTCGGCCTCCCGTGGTCCTGCGCGGGCGGCCCGCCGAAGCCGCAAATACGCCACTTGGCGTACTTATACTCCCGGCCATGAGCGCACACATACTGGTGGCCGAGGACGACGAGAAGCAGGCACAGCTGCTGCGGGTGTACCTCGAGCACGAGGGGCACTCGGTCACCGTCGTCCACGACGGCCGCGCCGCACTGGAGGAGCTGCGCCGCGACCCACCGCACCTGCTCGTACTGGACGTGATGATGCCGAAGGTCGACGGGCTCGACGTCTGCCGCATCCTGCGCCGCGAATCCGAGCTGCCGGTGCTGATGCTGACCGCCCGCTGCACCGAGGACGACCTCCTGCTCGGCCTGGACCTGGGCGCCGACGACTACATGTCGAAGCCGTACAGCCCGCGGGAGCTGACCGCCCGGGTGCGCACCCTGCTGCGCCGCACCCGGCCCTCCGGACCGCCCGCCCCGGAACCCGACCCGACGCTGACCGTCGGCGGACTGCGCATCGACCCCGCCCGGCACGAGGTGATCTGCGACGGCACCACCGTGGACTGCACCCCAGGGGAGTTCCGGCTGCTGGAGACGCTCGCCGCCCAGCCGGGCCGGGTCTTCACCCGCGAGCAGATCCTCGGGCAGCTCCATGGCACGGGGCGCTACTTCACCGTGCGGACGGTGGACACCCACGTCATGAACCTCCGCCGGAAGATCGAGGCCGATCCCGCCCGTCCGGTGCGGCTGCTCACCGTGTACGGGGTCGGCTACGTCCTGTCCGACTCCGCATGAGCCGCCGCTTCCCCAGCAGCCTGGTGGTGCGGCTGCTCGCGCTGTCGGTGCTGGTCTCCGTGTGCTCGATCGCCGCCACCGCCTGGCTCGCGGTCCGTACGACCACCCGGGCGATCCGGCAGGAGCAGGGCCAGGCCATCTCCGAGGACGCCCGGATCTACGAAGCCCTCCTGGGCCGGGCCGCCACGCACACCGACTGGCGGGGTGTGCAGCCTCTGGTGGACCGCCTCGCCCGCGAGACCGGGCACCGCGTCGTCCTCACCACGCAGGATCGCCGGCCGATCGCCGACTCCGCCGACGCAGCCGGGGCCGGCCACCGGACCCCGCTGCCGGACCGGGCGTCGGCGACCGTGGACCCGCTCGCCGTCGACGCCGGCGTCTCGCGAACCAGGAGCGACGACCGCATCGACTCCCGTGCCGCCGGCCCCTTCCGTCTGACCCGGGCGGAACGGACACGGCTGACCGCCCTCGCGCAGCGCCGCGTCACCTGCCTTCGCAGCCTCGGCCTGCCCGCCGCCGTCACCACGGCTCCCGGCGGACGGCCGCACGTGGACTCGCCGGGCTACACCGGCGACCGCTGCGCCGACGAGGTACTGGACCGGCCCACCCGCAGCGAGTCCCGTGCGCTCGCCCGGCTCGACGCCCTGGTCGACGCGTGCCTCGGCCGGCGGGGCAGCGGACCCGTACAACTCGCCCTGGATCTGACATGGAGGGCCACCGCAACCCGCGACCCCGTGAACGAGGCGCTGGTCTCCTCCTGCCTGGACAGCGCACGCCGCGAGCAACTCGCCCCGTACGTGGCCCCGGCCGCGCTGCTCTTCATCGGCTCCCCGGACAACGCCGCCGCCGCGTCCCCGTTCGATCTCTCCGCGCCCAACCGGCTCCGCATGGCCGGGGTTGTGGGAAGCGTGCTCCTGCTGACCGTCGCGGTCACCACCGGCCTGGGTCTGCAGCTGGTCAGGCCACTGCGCGCCCTCACGGCGGCCGCCCAGCGCGTGAAGGCGGGCGACGTCGCCGCTCGCGTACAGGTGACCGGCAGGGACGAGATCGGGCGCCTCGCGGAGGTGTTCAACGAGATGTCACAGCAGCGAGCCAGGCTCGAACGGCTGCGCACCGAGATGGTGGGCGACATCGCCCACGAGCTCCGCACGCCACTGAGCAACATCCGCGGCTGGCTCGAAGCCGCCGACGACGGCGTCGTCCCGGCCGACGGCGCGCTCGTCGGCTCGCTGCTGGAAGAGGCACTGCTCCTTCAGCACATCGTCGACGACCTCCAGGACCTCGCGGCCTCCGACGCCGGAGCGTTGCGCCTGCACAAGGTGCCGTGCGACGTCGGGGAACTCCTCCAGCAGGTCGCCACCGCCCACGGCGGACGCGCCGACCACGCCGGCGTCGCCCTGTCCGTGGACATCGCCGACGGCATCGGCAGCGTCGTCGCCGACCCCGTACGCCTGCGCCAGGCCGTCGCCAATCTCGTGTCCAACGCCGTCCGCCATACCCCGCCCGGCGGCGCGGTCACGGTCACGGCACGCCGGGAGGACGACGCCGTCGTCATCGCCGTCGCCGACACGGGCGGCGGCATCCGGCCGGAGGAGCTGCCCCGGGTGTTCGACCGCTTCTGGCGTGCCGAGAAGTCCCGCAGCCGCAGCACGGGCGGCAGCGGTCTCGGCCTCGCCATCGTCCGCAATCTCGCGCACGCCCACGGAGGCACCGTCACCGCCGAGAGTTCCTATGGTGAGGGGGCTTTGTTCACCCTGCGGCTGCCCGGCGAAGGGCAGGGCCGGGAACAGGCGTCGTCGCGTCGCGGAGCACCGCGCTCAGGCGGGGTCTGAGCCCGGGGCGCAGGCGGGGCCTGAACCCGGGCCGGCTCCGTGAACGCGCCAGGCGCCGACTTCATCCGCGTCCGAAAGTGACGCGACCCCGGCCCATGCCGAAAGGGCGGCGCCCCCTCGGTTCGAGGGGGCACCGCCGTTGGGGATCAGCCTGCCCTGGTGGCGGCGCCGTGGAGGGGGCCGTGGCCGTCCCGGAGCGCGCGTGGTGGTGTCCGGGACGCATGTCCTGGACACCACCACAAATGCCGTGCGGTGCCGTGTGTCAGCGGTGGCTGTGAGGATTGGCCGGGTTCTGGGCGCTGACGTCGCCCTCGTAGACCAGCGCGGTGCGGTGGTTGTACTGGATCGTGTACATCTTCCTGGCGCCGAAGACGACCTTGCCGTCGCTCTTGAAGTAGTCGTCGGTCAGCGCCGGCGGCGCGGTGGCGACGTACGCCTGGCCGGACGGGATGTCGTACATGCTCAGCGGGGCCTGGGTCGAGGCGCCGTAGCCGGCCGGGTACTCAGAGGCGTCCGGGTAGCTGGAGCCGTACACCTTCACCGGCGGGGTGTCGGAGGTCCTGCCGCTCTTGACGATGGTCACGCCGTGGGCGGGGATCGTGTTCCGGCCCTTCGGGTTGTGGAACCACACCTTGCTGCCGCTGAACCAGATCGCGGTCCAGGCGCCCTGCTTGCCGGCGACGACGAACTGCTGGCCGGCCTGGGCGGTGCTGCCCCAGTCGTTGATCCGGGTGGTCCCGGCGGCGCCGGGGTGGATGGACTGTTCACCGAAGAGCGGCGCGGTGTCGCTCGGCGCGGTGCGCAGGTAGACGAAGTTGGCGGGCTGCTCGAGGTCCGTGCAGGCAGGGGTGGCGCCGGTCGGGTCGTCGGACGGGCAGATCCGGACGGTCTGCCGGTTGTCCGCGAAGCCAGGAGCGATGGTGACGACGCTGCCGGCCCTCCCGACGCCGTGCTTGCCGGTCAGCGGGGCGCCGACCAGGGCCATGAAGTGCTCCCAGTCCCAGGACGGTCCCGGGTCCCAGTGCATGCCCGACACCGTGGCGGACGTCGGACCGACAACGTTGTCGTGGCCGATGAGGTGCTGCCGGTCGAGCGGGATGCCGAAGCGCTCGGCCAGGTACTTCACCAGCTCCGCGGTCGCCTCGTACTGGGCCTCGGTGTACCAGGTCGCCCCGTGCGCGGCGTAGCCCTCATGCTCGATGCCGATGGAGTGCATGTTGGTCGAGTAGTTGCCCGCGTGGAACGCCAGGTCCTTCGTGGGGACCATCTGCGTGACCGCGCCGTCGGCGGACCGCATCACGTAGTGCGCGGAACTCCCGCCCGGGGTCTGGAACGTGGCTATCGCCGACTCGTACGAGGACTCGGTGTCGTGGATGACGATCGAGTCGATCCGGATCCCGTTGGCCGGACGGTCGGAGACCTGGCCGTTGGACGGGGCGGCCGGTACGAAGGTGCAGTCCACGGTGTCCGGGCACTCGGTGCCGGCCGTCGCCGCCGAGGTCAGGCGCAGTCGGTCCAGCTGGCCGGTGGCCGGCTTCACTCCCGTCGCGGCCGTCAGCGCCACACGCTGTCCGTCGGCGGTGGTGCGCTTCACGCCCTTCTTCAGCGTGGCGTAGACCCGGTCGGCGAACGCCCGGGCACCCTGCCGATGCGTGGACTGGCTGTAGCGGGCCACCGCGCCGTACCAGTCGTCCGGATCCGCGGACGCCTCACCGCCGGTCGCCTCCTGATACGACGCCAGCAGTGCGGCCCCGCCACGGATGTTGGCCTTCGGGTCGGTACGCAGGTCCTCCGCGGACAGGCCGGTGAGCTTCGCCGCCGCCTGGAGCGTGTGCAGCGCCGGGTCCGCGGCGAGTCCGGACACGTCCGCCCGGCCGGCCATGCCCGCGTCGCCGGCGGAGAGCATCGACGGCGTGACGTCCGTCAGATGCATCGGCCCGTAGCCGCCGTCCGTGCTGTGCTCCCCGGCATGCGCGTCCCATGCCGACTCCTGGTACGCCACCGCCAGCAGCAGTTGCTCAGGTACGTCGAACTCCGCCGCCGCGGCCGCGAAGTCGGCCTGCCGCGTCGATGCGCCGGAGGGCCTCTCGCCCGTCGCCTGCGCCACCACCGGCACCGCCACCGCACCGGCCAGCGCCAGTGCAGAGGCCGCGAGCAGCAGCGGCCGACGCCGTCCGGCGTGCCGCCGGCGAGCCGTTCTCTGTGTCGTCATCAATTGTTCCCGAGTGTGTCTGAGGCGGTCATGTCGCCTCGTGGGCGGCCTGACTGACACGGCATGAGCGTTCTGCGAGGCGCTCCGGAACCTCTACGGAGGTGTGCCTGCCGCCAATCGACCTGAGGACGGTCGGTGACGCTAGCAGAGAGGGCCGGACGGCATCAAAAGAAGTCGGCGCCAATGGGAGGATACTCGAAGGTTGTGAACGTGGCGTGGAAGTCCGCCATTTCGAGCCGCGCTCTCCGTCGCCGACTCCGGCGTCATGGCACAGGAATCACAAAATGTGGCACTGGCATTCCAAGCGCGGTCACGTCCGCAGCCGGGCCCTCGCCCGCCTGCCCCGCCGGCGGACCGGCCAGGCAGCCGCATCGCCCATAACGCGCGCCCCGGATCAGGGAATCACCCTGATTTCGGGTCCAGTCCGAATTCCACCTGAACATCGAAGAGACTCCGGCCGTCGATGCACCACGCACGCCCCATTGCCCTCGCGGCATCAAGTGCGCTCATTCCGGTGCGGCCGGGTGAACAGGCCGTCGGACCACACACGCGGCCCGATCCGGTACGCAGTGGCCGCGGCCGCCGGGACAGGCTCTCCGAGGGTCAGCACGCGGTGTACGTCTCCACACGCCAGGATCCGCGCCACCCTCCTTGGAGGTATCGCGGCAAAGCCGCGTCGCGCCCGGGCGGTGCTGGAGACGGTCGCAGCGACCCGGCCGACGGTGTCCAACCAACGACGGGCGGGTGGCAGTTCAGTGCGCCTCCACCCAACGGTGCCGTACGGCGTGGCCGCCCAGTTGCATCCGGGTCCGGACTCCGGCCATGTCCATGAGGTGACGCAGGCGTCGGTGCAGCGTGCGCGGTGACAGTCCCAGTTGCGTCGCGGCCGTCTGGTCGGTCAGTCCGGCGAGCAGCAGTGCGAGGATCCTTCGGTCGAGGTCGGTCGGGCCTTCCGCACCCGGCCCGACAGCGCTTTCCGCCTCTCCACCGGTGGCCGGCAGTTCGAGCGGACGGGCTGTGCGCCAGACCGTCTCGAACAGTGCGTCCAGCGCCGCCAGCAAGCCGCTGCGGTGCAGCAGCACAGCCCCTGGCTCTCCGGCGGGCGTGACCGCGAGCGGGACCAGGCCGAGGTCCGCGTCGGCCAGCACGAGTTTCATCGGCAACTGGTCGGCGACACGAAGTTGCACCCCATTGCGCAGTGCGTCGATCGCGTCGTTGATGATGCCCGGCTCCGCCAGCACGGCCCGGTCGAGCACCGCCCGGAATTCCACGCCGCGGCCGATGGCCTCGGGTTCGGCGGTGTTCTGGTCGGGGGGCACGGCGACGAACGGCGCGGTGATGAAGGTGCGGATCTGCGTGCGGGCCGCCTGCTGCACCTGCAGGAAACGATGGCGTATGGCATCGAGGCCCGTGACGACTTCGATCAGATCATTGATGCCGCGGCCGCTCATCGCCGCCCGGTGTTCCTCGGTCAGGGTCACGAGTGCCTGTTCGGCCCTGCGCAGCCCGTCCCGCTGCCGGGTGATGAGTGCCCCGAGCGCCATGGCCGGCGGCGCGGCGGTGAACCGGCCGTCGGCCGACTCGATCACCAGCCCCCACCCCACCAGGCGGGACAGCGCCTTGGCAACGTCGGTCCGCGCCAAAGCGAGCAGATCCGACAGCACGGTCACGGTGGAGTCGGGCCGTCCGAGCAGCACCCGGTAGACGCGCTCCTCGCCTGGTTCCATGCCCAGAACATCCAGCATCGGCGACTGGCTCCCTTCCGCTTGCCGCAGCGGGGAGAGTATGCGCCATGGCGGCAGGGGCTGAATAGTTCCTGCTGGGAGCAGGTGCGACGGGGAAGGCCCCGGGGAGTCCTCTCCCCGGGGCCCGACACTGCGGCTCATCGCAGGCCGTACGCCCGGATGATCTCGTTCTTGACGCCGAAGCCGCCGTCCGTCTCGGCGCTCGCGCGGATCGAGAGGAAACCGCCGGGTTTCTTCGCCGTGCGGAACGAACCCGTCCAGTAGCCGTCAGTGCCCTTGGTCAGGTTCACCTTCCGCCAGGTGGCGCCGTCGTCGTAGGACACGTCCAGCCGCACCGCGGTGACGTTGCCGGGCACTGTGCCGGAGTCCATCGACACCGGCTTGAGCGCGATCCGCCGGTTTGCATGGGCCTCGACGTCGCCGTGCAGGTCCGTCTCCGTCTTGTACTCCAGGTTCAGGACGGGGAACCGCTCGAAGAAGTCCGAGTCGACGGTGTCGGACATGAAGGTCCACTCGGTGTGGGTGCGTGTCGACAGGCGGAAGACGTCGGCGGGCCGCTCCGCGTCGAGGACGGCGCGGTAGGGCAGGTTGCCCGCCGGCACCTCCACCCACTGCATGTCCGTACTGCGCGGGTTCTCGTGGATCAGCGTATCGCCCTGGAAGATCCGCAGGCGGGTCGGCGTCTCCCCCCACGGCAGGTAGCCGCCGAGCCGCATGTTGTCGCTGGAGGAGGCCCATGCCTGCACGTTCCACGTCATGTAGTTCTGCCAGCGGGAGTTGTACACGCCGAAGGACTCGCCCTGGCCGGGCCTGGCCACCGGAGCGAACCAGTCCAGGCGGGTGGTGCTGCCCTTTGCGTAGGTGTTGTCGCCCGACACCATCGCCCACGGCAGGTTTCCGTCGACGCCCTGGGTGTGGAACTCCCGCCAGACCTGGCCCGGGGTCACCCATTCGGTCCGGGTGCCGGGATGCCACTCGAGCTCGGGGAGGTTGAACGACGGGTTGAGGGTGAAGTCGGACCGGTAGCCCTCCGCGGAACCGCCGCCCGTGGCCGCGTAGTAGCGGGCGTCGATCCGGGCGAGATCGGCCTTGGCCGGCTTGTAGACCAGGGCCCGGTCCGGCACCCGGCCGGGGTAGTCCCGGGTCAGGTCGTAGACGAACGGTGTGTACCGGGTCTGCTTCACCGTCAGCCTGACGTGGCCGGCCTTGGCCAGTGACACGAGGGTCCTGCCCGCGTCGCGGTGCACGGTGGCGACCGGAATGGGGCACTCGCCGACGTCCTCCACCAGGCCGCCCGCACCGTCGTTGACCACGATCAGCGCCTTCGCCCCGGCAGCGGCCGCGGCCGCGGCGCGCTCGTCGGACGCGACTTCGTCACTGCGCTCGACGACGGCCACCTTGCCCTCGGCGCCGGCCTTGGCGTAGTCGGCTGCCGCGCCCTTGCCCGCGTAGACCGCGGTCAGCCGGTCCGTGCCGGTGCCCAGGGTGCTGCCGGCCTGCACCAGCGTGTCGAAGCGGAGGCGGCCGCCCATCGCGCTCAGGCCGAGCAGCGGCTCGCCCTTGCGCCAGCGGGTGACCATCGTGAACTCGCCCTGCGTCATTGGCTTCGTGGGGGCGATGTAGACGTCGTCGTACGTCTGCGGCAGTACATAGGCCTGGCGGTAGTCCATGAACGCGTCGAAGCCGGTGTAGTGGACGTTGAAGTCGACCTTGCGCTGGCGGTCCTCGGTGCGCTGCGGCGCCTCGGTCCGCAGCAGGTGTGCCTTGCTCGCGTCCAGGACCACGTCCGCGGAGGCGTCCTTGAGCACGGTCTCCGGGGCGACCAGCACGGCCAGGCCCGAGCGGTCCGGCTTCTCGCCGGGCACGGGGAGGTGCGCCGCGACGGTGTACAGGCCGGGTGCCATGCGCATGGTGGTCGAGCCGTCCACGTAGACCGACCACGGCCAGAGGTCGCCGGCCAGGTTGATCGCGACCCAGCCGGCGGCGGGCTTGCCGTCCCGCCCGACCAGTTCGATGTTCAGGTCGTAGCGCTCGTCCTCCTTCAGCAGTGCGAGGGAGGTGCGGGTCACCGGCTGCCCGGTGGTCGCGTCGGTGCCCGTCACGTAGCCGACGTGGCGTCCGGCCGGGGCGGTTCGCGGGTCACCGGTCACCGGGACGGCTGCGGTACCGCCCGCCGGGACGGTCACCGTGGTGACGCCCAGTGTGAACGGGCCGTCGGCGTCGGTGAGCGCCAGATTCAGCGTGACGTCGGCGGTACCGGTGTTGGCGAAGGTCAGGTCCTTCGTGACGGCGACGTCGCTCGGCTCGTGCGGCCATGTGTGGTTGCCGAAGAAGAGCGATCCAGTGCCGCGAACCGTTGCCCGGACGGCGGCGGCGACGTCGACACGACCGGTGCCGACCTCGTACGGCGAGTACTGGTCGGCCAGGCCTTTCGCGGTGCTCATCAGGTGTTCCTTGAGCTGCGAGCCGGTCCAGTCCGGGTGTCGCTGGGCCAGGACGGCCGCCGCGCCGGCCACGTGCGGGGTGGCCATCGAAGTGCCGCTGAGGGTGCGGTAGAGGCCCTCACCGCCGTCGGTCATCCTCTGCGAGCGGGCCGCGGTGATGTCCACGCCGGGCGCCGCGATGTCCGGCTTCATGCCGCCGGAGTGGGCCAGCGGGCCGGTGCTGGAGAAGTCCGCGAGCTGGTCCTGCTTGTCGGTGGCGGCCACGGTCAGCGCCGAGCCAGCTGCCCCCGGGGCGGATATGCTCTCCGGCCCCGCGTTGCCGGCGGCGATGACGAACAGCGTGCCGTATTGCGCGGAGAGCGCGTCGACCATCTGCGACATCGGGTCGCTGCCGTCCGTCGCGTACGAGTCGCCGAGGCTCATGTTGACGACGGCCGCGCCGGATTCGGCGGCCCATTGCATGCCGGCCATGACCCAGGAGTCCTGGCCGTAGCCCTCCTCGCCACCGAGCACCTTGCCGACGATCAGGTCGGCTCCCGGGGCGACGCCCTTGTAGTCGCCGTCGGAGGCGGCGCCCGATCCGACGATCGTGCCGGCCACGTGCGTGCCATGTCCGTTGACGTCGGTGACGGTCTCACCCGGCACGAAGCTGGCCGCGTCGTCGACCCTGCCGGCCAGGTCGGGGTGGCCGACGTCGATGCCGGTATCGAGCACCGCGACCTTGACGCCCTTGCCGGTGAACCCGGCCGCCCAGGCCTCGGGCGCGCCGATCAGCGGCACGCTCTCCTTGAGTTCGGTCTTCACACGGCCGTCGAGCCAGAGCTTCGACACTCCCGCGCCCAACCTCGTGCCGCCCCGCGGGGCGAGGCTGGTCCAGAAGGCGCGGGTCTGCCGCTTCTCGGTGCTGAGCGCGGCACCGCGGATGCCCCTGAGCCTGCGCGTCAGCTTGCTGCCGCGGGGAGCCGTCGGCTCGGTGGCGGCGCGGGACTTCGCCTGGTCGTATGTCGCGATGAGCGGTACGGCCTTGGACTTCGTGTCGTCGTAGCCCATTGCGATGAGGTCGGTGACGTTGAACAGCCGCCGGTCCAGCTTCCCGGCGCCCAGCAGCGGCATGACCTCGTCCGGAACGACGAACAGGTCACCCCTGATCTTCCGGAGCTGCACGCCCCCGACGGCACCGTCCGGCCGGTCGACGTCGGCGGTCTGCTTGCCGTCGGCCATCGTGGTCACCGTGACGACGTCACCGGTGACCAGGGTGACCCTGTGGGTCGCCGAGGGCCCGGCGGGGATGGGTGGTTGGTTGGGAGCGGCTTGTGCGGGCACCTGCAGTGCGGTGAGACCCGTGGCCAGTAGCGGCACCGCCATGGCGGCCCAGAGCAGTCGCCGGCGCCGGAGGACGGAAAGTGGTGAGGGGGAGAACATGCCATGGATCTATAGGCCCGCGACGGCGGGGTGAAGGCCTGCCGACGACAAGTTATTGCCATGGCAATGACTTGCCTGCACGCGGGATGGGCGGGCCCCTTGCCGTGGTCCCGCCGGAAGCCGACCCGCCTGGCGCGGCGGAACCACCACCGCTGCCGGAGCGCGACGTGGCAGGCTGGTGGGCATGTGCGGCCGCTATGTCTCGACCCGACGTCCCGAGGACCTGGTGCAGCAGTTCCGGGTCACCGAGTGGAACCCTGAAACCCTTGTGGCACCCAACTGGAACGTTGCCCCCACGAACAGCGTGTGGTCGGTCGTGGAGGGCGTCGACCGGGAGACCGGCGCACTGGAGCGGCAACTGCGACCGCTGCAGTGGGGCCTGGTCCCGTCCTGGGCCAAGGATCCGGCGATCGGCGCCAAGATGATCAATGCCCGGATGGAGACGGTCCACGAGAAGCCCGCCTACCGCCGCGCCTTCTCCAAGCGTCGCTGTCTACTGCCGGCCGACGGCTTCTACGAGTGGGTCGCCGTCCCGGCCACCGAGGACAGGAAGGCGTACAAGCAGCCCTACTTCATCAGTCCGGAGGGCAGTGACGAGGGCATGGCCTTCGCGGGCCTGTACGAGTGGTGGCGGAACAAGGATGTCGCCGGCGACGACGACCCGGGCGCCTGGCTGGCCACGTGCACGATCATCACCACCGACGCCACCGACGCCGCCGGGCGGGTCCACCCCCGCATGCCGCTGACCATCGCGTCCGCCGACTACGACGCCTGGCTCGACCCCGAACACCAGGACCCCGACGAACTCCGCGCCCTCCTGACCGCGCCGGCCGACGGCCACCTGGCCGCCCGCCCCGTGAGCACGGCGGTCAACAGCGTTCGCAACAACGGACCCCACCTGCTGGACGCCCCAGCCTGACGAGGCCGCGCCGCTCCCCCGGGAGGAGGCGTGTCGTGCCGGCCGTCATGGCGTTCGTTCCGGCGAGTTCCTGGCGGTCGACTCGCCAATCGGTCACACGATGCGCCCGGGGGGGCTGCCTCCTTCGGGCCAGTTCCGGTCGCATGACCCGCGGCAGCACCGGGGGCGTTGGGCAACCACGACAGTGTCATTGAATTGCCGAGTGGGCATCCGTCCCTCGTTCCGACCGCCGAAAGGCGGCCACACATCTTGCCTCACGCCCGGCAATGCGCCCGCAGCCCGTCGCAACCGCACTGTTGATCCTGGCCCTTCCAGACAGTGTGATACGTTCATCCGGCATCGAGCACGAGGGGTACGCCGCGCACGGCGCCCAGTGGTACACCGAGGCGCAGTACCAAGCGACGGCCGACCCAGTGCGGTACTTGGCCGAGTGGTACGACATTCCGCTGAACCGTCAGCACGTCACGGCCATGGCAACGTTATGGCGCCGGCCGAAGCCGGGAGCGGCCGGCTGGACGTCGCGGCGGCAGCACGGGCCGGGGTCTTCGCGTCGGCGACCGCCTACGCGGCCCAGTACAAGGGCGGCGCCCTCCAGCGCCCGGTGACCTACACCAACGTCACCGACGCGCCGGTCGCGCTCACGCTGTCCGTCGACGCGGCGCACGCCCCGTCCGGGATGTTCCGCCTGTCGGCCTCCCACGTGGTCGTCCCCGCGCACGGCAGCGCCGACGTCACGGTGACCATCGACGGCTCCGACGGCACCGCCAAGAACCACTACTCGGGCCAGTTGCTCGCGACGGACGAGTCCGGCCAGGCCGTGGCGCACACCGCCGTCTCCCTCGGCTTCGCGACGATGCACAAGCTGACCCTGACGTTCAAGGACTTCGAGGGCAATCCCACGTCCGGCGAGGTCCAGATACTCAGGGCGGGCGACAAGAACCCCTTCGTGATTCCGGTCGGCCCCTCCGGCACCGAGGAGATCTTCCTGCCCGACGACGTGTACTCGGCGCTCTCCTACCAGGAGGTCCAGGGCGTCCACGGTCCCCATTCCAGGGGTCTGGCCTTGCTCGGCGACCCTGACGTGCTCCTGGACCGTGACACCACCGTCACGTTCGACGCGTCCAAGGCCGAGCGCATCGGCATGAGCACCCCGCAGCGCAGCGACGTGACGTTCCAGAAGCTGGGCTACAACCGTGTCATGAACGGCGTCAGGTCGGGTCTGTCCGCGGACAGTGTGTACTACGACAGCATCTGGGCGCAGCCGACCACACACGAGGTCACGCACGGGGACTTCCAGCTGACCGCCCGTTGGCGCGGCGAGAAGCCGGCGCTCGCGGTCTCCACCGGCACGACCGAGTACCCGGGCATCCTGCGTCAGGAGGGCATCACGCCGCTGGCCAGGGGCACCTACAAGTTGCCGCTGGTCTTCGCCGGCCAGGGTTCGGGGGCGGACTACGCCCAACTCGACGCACGCGGCAAGGCCGTGGTCGTCCGCCACAACGACGACGTCAGCGACATCGACCAGGCGGCCAACGCGATCGCCGCGGGCGCGAGACTCATGCTGGTCGTGGAGAACGGCTACGGCCGCCCGCTGCGCTCCTACGCGCCGCTGGGCCGGCGTCCGGTCGCGCTTGACGTCGGCCTGCTCGGTACCGAGGAGGGCGAGAAGCTGATCCGGCAGGTCAAGGACGGCGAGGCCAGGATCACCGTGGACTCCGAGACCGCGAGCCCGTACGTGTACGACCTCGCGCACGTCTGGCACAACGAGATCCCGTCGAAGATGACGGTCAAGGGCGACACGAAGAACCTGGCCAGGATCGACGTCACCTTCGCGAGCCCGAAGCCGGACGCTCCCGGCGGCGAGTTCCGCTTCGAATGGCTCGACGGCGTCGACTGGACCGCCGGTCCCGTCATGCCGGAGCCCTCGCACGGGAAGCGCACCGACTGGGTGTCCACCACCGGTGTCCGCTGGCACCAGGAGGCGTTCGCCGAGTCCATCGGGTTCGAGGAGGGAGCCAGGACCGCCTACCGGGCCGGCAGCAGGCAGTCCGAGGAATGGTTCAAGCCGATCCAACGGCCCTTCCTGAACGACACCTTCTTCAACAACCTCCCGCCCACCCGCAACGGCGACCGTCTGTACGTCGACATCCCGGCCTGGGGCAGCCGCGACCACGTCGGGTGGAACCAGGACCCGGCCGGCACCCAGCAGCAGACCCTGTACCAAGGCACCACCCAGTTGGGCCAGGGGAACTTCACCAACGTCTGGGGTGACGCGCCGAGCGCCGGCAGGCTGCCGTACAGGCTGGTCGTCACCAGTGAGCGCGACGTGGCCTACACTCCGTACTCCTCGCGCACGCGTACCGAGTGGGACTTCACGTCGGAGGCGCCGACCGACGCCGCCACCGTGGTGCTGCCGCTGGTGCAGCTCGACTACGCAATCGCCACGGACGCGGCGGGACGCGCGGGGCGGCACGACACCCTGTCCGTCACCGCCGCCCACCTGTCGCGCGCCGGCCTCGCCGGCGAGCTCGGCGCGGTCGGCCTTGAGCTGTCCTACGACGACGGCCGGACCTGGCACAAGGCCGCCTGCGGCAGCGACGGGCGGTTCCGCCTGGACGCCCCTGACAAGGCGTCCTTCGTGTCGCTGCGGGCGAGCGCCAAGGACTCGGCGGGCAACGCGGTGCACCAGACGGTGATCCGGGCCTTCGGCCTGCGCTGAGGCGCGGCCGTTCACGGCAGCCGCAACGGGTGCGGCCGGTCCGTCCGCGGTGGAACGACCACCGCGGACGGACCGCGCACACGTCCGTCACCGCCGCCCACCTGTCGCGCGCCGGCCTCGCCGGCGAGCTCGGCGCAGTCGTGGCGCTATGTGGCGGTCGGCTGCACGCGGGGCCGCAGGCGTTCACCTTGGGGCCCGTACATGATCAGGTATTCGACTGGTGCGCCGAGGCCGGCGTTGGCGACTCCATGAGGGGTGCGCGTGTCGAACTCGGCGACCTCTCCGGCGGTCAGGACGAGGTCATGGTCGCCGAGTGCCAGCCACAGCCGCCCGGACAGCACGCAGAGCCATTCGTATCCTTCGTGCGACGCCTGGCGCGGCCGTGGGGGCAGGTCGTCGATGGCCGGCAGGACGTGCTTGTGCGCGTGCAGCCCCCCGACATAGCGGGTCAGTGGCAGTACCGCCTTGTCGTCCGCCGCACGCGGCACCGGGCGGGACGGAGCAGGTGCCGGGGCCCGCGCGGTGCCCGCCAGCGCGTCCAGGGGGACGCCGTACACCTTCGCAAGGCGCAGCAACAGTTCCAGATTCGGTTTGCGCAGGCCCTTCTCGACCCGTGACAGCGTGCTGGAGGCGATCCCGGTGGCCCGGCCGACCTCGGAGAGGGTGTGTCCACGTTGCTCGCGCGCGGCGCGCAGGCGCGGCCCCATGGCGGCCAGGACCGCGGCGACGTCGTCCGCCATTCCGCTTCACCTCTCTCGCTGATCGCCCCTGACCTGCCATTTTGCCAGTTTGTCAACGCGGCTCGCATCCCCGCCCGGCCGCAGCGCATGATCGACGGGTACCGAGGTCCATGGGGAACCCGAGGGGAAGCCATGCATCAGCCCACGCCGTCCGGCGAACCGCGCCACCACACCGTCGACGCGCCTGCCGGACGGCTGCACCTGGTCGAGCAGGGCAGCGGGCCGCTGGTCCTGCTCGTCCACGGCTTCCCCGAGTCCTGGTACTCCTGGCGCCACCAACTCCCGGCGCTGGCAGCGGCGGGATACCGGGCGGTGGCACCGGACGTGCGCGGCTACGGCCGCTCCTCCAAGCCGACGGAGACCAGCGAGTACCGCATGCGCGCCCTGGTGGAGGACAACGTCGCCCTGGTGCACGCCCTGGGCGAGGAGAAAGCGGTAATCATCGGGCACGACTGGGGCTCGAACATCGCCGCCACGTCCGCCCTGCTGCACCCCGAGGTCTTCCGCGCCGTGGGCCTGCTCAGCGTCCCCTACGCCCCGCCCGGCGGGCCGCGCCCCAGCGACGTCTTCGCGCGGATGGGCGGAGACCAGGAGTTCTACGTCTCCTACTTCCAGCAGCCGGGCCGTGCCGAGGCCGAGATCGAGCCCGACGTCCGGGGCTGGCTCGCGGGCTTCTACGCCGCCCTGTCCGCCGACACCATGCCGGCCCAGGGACAGCCCGACCCGCACTTCGTCAGCGGCGGCGGAACCCTGCGCGACCGCTTCCCCACCGACCGGCTCCCGTCCTGGCTCACCGAGGCCGACCTCGACCACTACGCAGGGGAGTTCGAGCGCACCGGCCTCACGGGAGCACTCAACCGCTACCGGAACATGGACCGCGACTGGGAGGACCTCGCCGAGTTCCACGGATCCCCGTTGACCCAGCCGTCCCTTTTCATCGGCGGCACCCTGGACGCCTCCACCACCTGGTTGTCCGACGCGATCGACGCCTACCCGGCCACCCTGCCCGGCCTGGTCTCCTCGCACCTCCTGGACGGCTGCGGCCACTGGATCCAGCAGGAACGGCCCCAAGAGGTCAACAACCTGCTGATCACCTGGCTCGCGGCACTGCCTCAGCCGGCACAGAGCCGGATCGTTGCGGCCGCGCCTTCGCCTGCCTGAGGTCCGGGGGCGGAGCCGCCCGTCAACAGCGCGTCAGCCGGCCGTCGCGCGGGCACCGGGAGCCGTCGCGGCAGTCGGACGGGGCTGACGCTGGGCTCGCGCGGCGTGCTCGAGCGCTTCGGCGCGGACGCCGCACCGGGATCAGCGGCGTCCATGTGGGTCTCGGAGATGCCCGACGACCCGGTGGGCTGGCTGGCCGGGCACGGCTGGGAGGCCGACAGCCATACCCTTCGCGAGCGCGCTGCCGCCTACGGCCGCCCGATCAGCACCCCGCCGCAGCGCGAGGAGCGGCCCGGCGGGGTCATCTCGGCGGTCCGCCGGTAGAGCGCTTCCGGTTCGGCGGTGAACGATACGGTCCCTCGCCCGCCGCCCGGGATGCCCCTCAAGACGCCGGGGCCCGCCAGGGACTGTGCCTCGGCGTGGGAGCTTCGGGAGAGGAAGCCGCTTCGCCGGCCGTTGCCTTGCTCGGCCCCGTTTCAGCCGGCCTTGTCCGGGTCGAAGCCGTACCGGCGTTCGCGGACCGCAGCCACGGCCTTGGCGACCCGGGCGTCGAAGGCGTCAAGCTCTTCCGCCTCGGCCATGTCGGGAACGAAAACACGCCGGTCGCATGGGACGCCCGCTCGCCAGATCCGTTCGATGGCCCGGGTCGCGGTGATGTCGGTCAACGGGTCGCCGGACACGAGCACGAGGTCCGCGCGCCGGCCGGCTGCGACGAGACCGCGGTCGGCGAGCAAAAACACTCGTGCCGGAGCCGCGGTCGCGGCGTTCAGCGCCTGTGCGGGCGTGATGCCGCAGCGACCGAGCAGTTCCAGCTCCCGGTGGAGACTCGCCCCGAACGCCGTTCCCGGGCTGGGGGCGTCGGTGCCGGCCAGGATCGTGACGCCCGCGTCGACCAGACGACAGGCATTCTTCTCGGCACGGGCATAGGGCGGCAATCGCTGCCCACGCCGCCCTGGTGCACCGGAGGCCAGCCGCCGCACCTGTGCGTCCCCGAGTTTTCCGACCAGTCGCGGGTCTGCGACCACGGCGGCCCCGCCCGGTTCGCCCAAAAGGTTCTCGAGGGTTGCCAGCGTCGGGCCGACCGCGATCCCGGCCTCGGCCACCCGCTCGGCCAGGGCTCTGTCCAGTTCGCCGTCCACGGGCACATGCGCGATGACGTCGACGCCCGCAGACACGACCTGGCGCATCCCGGCCACGGAATTGACGTGCGCGACGACCACGAGCCCGCGACCATGGGCAGCCTGGGTCAGCGCGGCGATCGTCTCCAGATCCAACGACGGCGTCGCCCACGGACCCGCTGCGCCCGAGGGTCCGAAGATCTTCACATAGTCCGAGCCTTCGGCGACCCGTTCCGCGACGAACTGCTCGGCCTGTTCGGGGCCGGTCAAGGTCGGGAACGGGTCGTACATCATCGAAGGATGCCCGCCCGGCGCAGTGGCGCCGATCCCCGCAGAACGCACATCGGCCACGTCCGACCGGGCGCCGGCCTGTTCCTTGGCCACGGCCATCGCGCCGGCCTGGCTGAACATGTCCAGTGCCGTGGTCACACCGAAGGTGAGCCCCTGCGCCAGGGCGCCGGGCACGAGGTGGATGTGCGAGTCGATCAGCCCCGGCAGGATGGTGCCGCCTTCCGCGTCGATCACCACGTCGCCGCCTCGGGCAGTGGGACCGGTGGCGCAGTCGGTGATGATGCCGTCGGCGAACCGGACCGACGTCCAGTCCCGCAGCCGGGTGCCGTCAAAGACTTTTGCGTTGACGATCGCCGTTGCCTTGGGCACGAGGCCCCTCCCGAACGAATACACTTGATGGTCAGGGGCGGGACGGTACAACGTCACGCGAGGTCAGGCCAATGCGCGCCTCCCGGCCGGGGAGGGGCTCCCCGTCCATGGCGCCAGGGGTCGCACCCGCGCGCGGCACCGGCGACTTCACGTGGACGGGGCCCCGAACGTGGCCACGATCAGGGCCATTTCCGTGGAGTTCATGGTCCCGCCCTTCGCGTCCGTGGCACCGACGTTCATCACCATCGTGCGGGACAGGTCGCGGGTGGCGGCGATCACGCTGGTGTAGCCGTACCGGCTGCCCGTCTTGCCCCAGACCTCGCGGCCGCCGAGATCGATCCTGGACAGCCCCGCGCTGTAGGAGGCCGGGGCGCCCGAGCCGTACTCGCGCACCGACGCCCCGGGCAGGGTGAACATCTCCTCCAGTTGCGTACGGGGCACCACGCGACCGGTGAACAGCGCCCGCAGGAACCGTTCCAAGTCGGCGGTGGTGGAGATGATGTCGCCCGCCGCGTAGCCCTCCGTCTGGCCCCATATCGTCACGTCGCGGAGTTCGGTCGTGCCATCGGGGCGCGGAAAGGCCTGGTATCCGTGGTTATGGGGGCCCTTGATGCGCGGGTCGGTGCCGGGGTAGGAGGTGTTCTGAAGCCGCAGCGGCCTCAGGACGCGCCGGCTGACCTCCTCGGCGTAGGCATGGCCGGTGATTTTCTCGATCAGCAGTCCGAGCACGGTGTAGTTGATGTTGAGGTAGTGCTGCTGGGTGCCGGGCGCGAACTCGGGTGTCTTCGCGGTCGCGTTCCCGACCATGTTCTCGGGCCGGTAGACATCGAACCGGTGGGCGTAGGCCTCCTCGACGGTGTCGCCCGGCATGTCGGCCGCCGGGATGCCGCTCGTGTGGTTGAGCAACTGCCGTACGGTGACGGCCCCGTACTCCGCGGGTATCAGTGCCGGCAGGTAGTGACGTGCGGGCGCGCCCAGGTCCACCTTTCGCTCGGCGGCGAGCTGGAGAACGACCGCTGCCGTGAACACTTTGGTCACCGAGCCGGCCCGGAAGCGGGCCTGTGGATCGGCCGGGCGTCCGCTGTCCAGGTCGTGCACGCCCGCGCTGCCGCGCCAGGTGCCGTCTGTGCCGCCGACACGTACGAGCGCGGCGGTGGTGTCGGAGTCGGGCAGGGAGCCGAGCGCCGCGCACAACGCCTCGGTGTCGAGCCCGCCCGGGTGTGCGGCGCAGCTGTACGAGGACGGCGACGGGGGCGCGGTGGCCACCGCCGCCTGGGCCGTGGGGAGGGCCACGGTACTCAGGGCGAGGAGCGCGGCAAGGGCGGTACGGGTCCGGGCGTTCATCTCTTATCTCCTGACGACGGGAAACGGCGCGAGCCGTTGCCTGCCATCCTGTTGGATCACAGCCCCCGAGTGGATCACCCGCGCGAGCGGTCTTGGTGCGGAGGCCGGCTCGCCCGTGCGGGGGAGGAGGCGGGCCCGCCTCCCCCAGGCGAGGGATCGCGTGACGGCAGTCCGGCTGCGGCCGGTGCCCCCGTGGTCACGAGTCCGGTCTCGTACGCGCAGATGACGGCCTGGATGCGATCCCTGAGCCCCAGCTTCGCCAGCACGTTGCCGACATGGGTCTTCACGGTGTGCTCGCTGACTGTCAGCGCCGCCGCGATCTCGGCGTTGGACAGTCCCCGGGCGAGATGCAGCAGGGTCTCGCGTTCGCGGGCGGTCAGCACGTCGAGCAGATCCGGCACCGGCGCCCGGGCCGGGCCGGGCCGGCGCCTGTATTCCTCGACCAGTCGGCGCGCGACCGAGGGGGCGAGCAGGGAATCGCCCTCGGCCACCACCCGCACCGCGTGGACCAGGTCGTCGCGCCTGACGTCCTTGAGGAGAAAGCCGCTCGCCCCCGCGTGCAGCGCCTCGTACACGTACTCGTCGGAGTCGAAGGTGGTGAGCATGATCGTTCGGCAGTCGGTCGCCGTACTGATGGCCCGGCACGCCTCGATCCCGTCCGTGTCCGGCATTCTGACGTCGAGGAGCGCCACGTCCGCGCCGTGGAGCCGCGCGGCCTCGGCCGCCTCGGCGCCGTCAGCCGCCTCGGCCACCACCTCGATGCCGGGTTGGGCGTCGAGGATCATGGCGAAGCCGCTGCGCACCAGTTCCTGGTCGTCGGCCACCACCACCCGAATGGTCACCCGTCCACCTCCATGAAGTCATCAGCCAGCGGAAGCCGCACTCTCACCCGGAATCCCCTGCCGTCCGGGCCGGGGCCCGTCTCGGCGGTCCCGCCGTGCGCCGCGGCCCGCTCGTGCAGCCCGATCAGTCCGTGCCCCGTGCACCCGCCCGGCCGGCTGCCGGTGCCGACCGCGGCCCCCCTGCCGTTGTCGGTGACCGTGACCTCCACGGTCTCGACGCCCAGTTCCACGCGCACACTCGCGGATTCCGCGGACGCGTGCCTGACCACGTTGGTCAGCGACTCCTGCACGATCCGGTAGACGGTCGCCTCGGTGGCCGGCGGCAAGGACCCCGGAAGGCCCACGGCCACGTAATCGACGGCGAGGCCGCCCGAGGCCACCTGTTCCACGAGCAGCGGAAGATCGGCCAGAGCGGGCAGGGGTTTGCGGAGCGCGGGTTCGGGGGCCTTCATTTCCTGCCTGAGCACTCCGAGCATCCTGCGCAGCTGTGCCATCGCGTCACGCCCCGTCTCGGAGATGGCCTCGAACGCCGCCTCGGCACGCTCCGGCGCCGTACGGACCGTGACGGGGCCGGCCTCCGCCTGCACCACCATCAAGCTCACCGCGTGCGAGAGGATGTCGTGCATCTCCCGTGCGATCCGGGCCCGTTCAGCCGCCGCCGCCTGCTCTCCCTCGATGCGGTTCGCCCGTTCCAGCTGGGTTGCCCGGTCCTCCAGGGCAGCCGTGTAGGCCTTCCGGGTGTGCGTGAGGCGGCCGAACCCGTACGCCGCGCCGAAGAGGAACAACGAGAACAACAGCTCCCTGGCCTCACCGGAGTTGAGCGCCACCGACGGGAAGATCAGCGCCAGCGTCCCCGCGCCCACGGGGATGCGCCACCTGGCCGGGGTCAGCTCGGCGACGGTGTAGAGCGCCACCAGAGCGTTGTACGGCAGGGGCTGCCCCGGCCCGTCGAGCGTGAACCGGTAGAGCATTTGCGCGGCAAGGACCGCGGCGAGCACGGTCACAGGCGCCCGGCGACGCCACAGCAGGGGCACCACACCGAGCGTCGTGAGACCGTACGACGCCCAGGTGGCGGGCGGCAGTGACGGCGCGCGCGGCACGACGAACGGAATGGTCTCGGCTGCCAGCACGAGCAGCATCAGCCCCGCGTCCACCGTCCAGGAGTTGGTGAGCGGCTGACGGAAACGGGAGGCGAAGCGCCTCAGGTGGTCGGCCGGCATCAGGGTTTTCTGGCGACCAGGCCGAACTGCGCCACCTCCGGACCCTGTTCGGCCTGTCGGTCGGGACGCCGCCGCTCACCGCTCGCCGTGCCCTCGCTCAACTCTGCCAATCCGCACCCCCTGCACCGTGAGTCTCGCTCCTGACCTTGCCAGGCTCCGGCCCGGTACGTCGACTCTGCCCGGTGCCGATCGCGGGTGGGCAGTCATCTCCCCGCCCTTGAACTCGCGAAGGAGCTCGGCTCCCATGGCTCGGGCGGCTCTTCCCGGGGCATCAGCGGGAAAGGCCGATGCGCCGGGAGATCATGGGCCTCGGCTTGGCCGGAGTAGGCACCCGCGGCGGAATACTTCTCCAGCCGGTCGGCGGCGGTGCCGCTCCACTGTGCTCGCCCACCTTGCAGCGGCCGCCTTGGCCTGGTCGGTCCACGTGCACGCGGATCCAGCGCAGGCCGCCCCGGACACGGACCGCGACGCACCCCGGATGCTCGCGCTGCTTGCCGCCGATGTGGTCCACGTCCTCTGCCTCGACGTCCCCGAGATCGCCCTCCCTCTGGTCCTGGTGACGCGGCTCCAGGTGTCCCCGGTGGGGCCGGCAGCCGTCTTCGTGGCCAAAACGGTCCTCATGTCCCGCTTTGCCCGGCGGACCGTGCCGGCACTCTCCGGCGTGGTGCCGGCCGCGTCCTGCCTCGGTTTCCTCGCGGCCACCTCACTGGGACACGGCTGGGGTATCCCGGCCATCGCCGCGGTATCCGTGATCTGCACGATCGGCGAGATCATCTAGACAGGCAGCGCCACCGCGCTCGTCACCGCACTCGCCCCGGCCCATGCCCTCGGACGCGCCCTCGCCCGCTTCCAGCTCTCCACGGGCTTCGCCCTCGCCCTCTCCCCGGCGGTCGTCACCACGCTCGCACCACACGGCCCGGCCGCCCTCCGGGGTGGCCTGGCCGCCGCGACGCTCCTGTCCGCCTCCGCTGTTGCCACCGAGAAGGGAGGAGGAACGCGGCAGCGCAGGATCCGGCTCGGATGGCCCGTCGCCGCCGACGAGCGCCGCGACGGGACCGGACGGCCACACCGTGAGGGAGGACGTTGTGAGGCTTCGCGGGCCCGGTCCCGGCGTCCGAGCCGATGGCGACATTGGCGCCGTGCTTGTGCAGGTTGCCGTAGACGTCCAGGACGGATGGCACGCGTTCCGGCACTGCCGTCTTGCGTGCCTTCGGAGCCAGGCGCGGCCCGGCAGGAGGCGGAACACCCCTGGGGCCGGTGTGCCGGCCAAGGGATCCGGTACCGGCGGTCCAGGTCGCCCTTACGGCGCTACCGGCGGCTCCTCGCCGCGGCGGTGGCGCGGTAGGGGGCGAGGAACGTGGTGAGCGCCGCCAGCAGTTCCTGCGGGGCCTCCTCGGCAACCCAGTGGCCGCTGCCCGGGATGACCAGGGACTGCACGTCGTCGGCCGCGAGCCTCATGGTGGTCGCCACACCCTCTCCGACGCTTCGCGCTCCACCGATCGCGAGGACGGGGATGGTCAGGTGTCGCTTCACACGGTCGGCGTTCTGCGTGAACGTGGTGTCGAGGGCGCGGTACCAGCCGAAGCTGCCGCTCAGGGCGTGACGGTGGGAGGTGAGGGATTCGATGTAGTACCGGATGGCGTGGTCGGGCAGCTTTCGCGCGGCCTTGGTGTCGAGCTGCCAGCCGAAGTAGACGTCTTCCCGGCCCGCGACCAGGAGTTCGTTGACGTCGTCGAGCCGGTTGAAGGGGAAGTGCCAGAGCATGTTGTTGGCCTGGGCCGGGCCGAGCAGCGGCGGTGAGGGCGTCACGCCGGGAATGACGGCTTCCGCGACGGCGAGACGGTCGACGCGGTGAGGGTGGTCGGCTGCGAGCGCGTAGCCGATCGGCATGCCGGTGTCATGGCCGACGACCGCGAACCGCTCGTGACCGAGGGCGTCCATCAGCGCGGCCAGATCCGCCGCGAGGGTGGCGGTGTCGTAACCGTCGCGGGGCTTGTCGGTCAGCCCGATGCCACGCTGGTCCACGGCGATGACCGTGTGGTTCCGCGCCAGCGCCGGCATGACCATGCGCCAGGCGTACCAGTTCTGCGGCCAGCCGTGTATCAGGAGCAGGGGCGGCCCGTCGCCGCCGACGACGGCGTGCTGACGTATGCCACCGGCCTGGATGAGCCGGCTGGTGAACGTCCGACGAAACCCTGCGGGCAGCCCGGGGACACCGGACACGGAGCCGAAGCCCTTCGGCATCTGCCCGGGAGCGGCCGTGGCGGGCGGAGCGGAGAGACCGGTGAGCGCCAGACCCGCAGCGACGGCTGCCGCGCCGCCGACGAAAGCGCGGCGGGAAACCGGGCGCCGCGCCTGGGCCGGGTGCGATGACGGCATGCCGGGACGGTCCTGGCCGGGCGGTTCGACAGGGGAGGTGTTCATGCTCGGTTCCTTTCGCAATGTTGATCAAACGGCGCAGCGGTGCCGGGCGCCTGGAGGCGAGGCGTGCGCGAACTGGTGGATTCGCGGGTTCGCGGGGCCTGGAGACGGGGTGCGACCCGTGGCCGATGCCATGAGGTTGCGCCTACGTGAGCCACCTTGCAGCAATAAGAGCATATGCTCCTACTTTGGGAAGGGCAACGCGGTGCGCTCTGGATCATCCTGGAGGAAGGCCCCGGCGCCGCACGGCACGAAAGGCGCGCCTCCCCTTTACCCTTCCACAATAGGAGCATATGCTCTTAAATGAGAGACGGCACGCCGAGGCCACCCGAAGAGAGCGGTCAGCGCGCAACTCAGCACCTTCCCCGGCTCCACGCCCCCTGAGGCCAGTCCCCGTGCCTGCCGAGCTCCGCCTCCGATCATCGCAACCGCCGATGGATCGCCGACCCCGCATCGCGAGAAGGAACACATCATGACCCTTGTGAAGGCAGCAGCCGTCCAGATCAGCCCCGTGCTCTACAGCCGTGCGGGCACGCTCGCCAAGGTGGCGGAGAAGATCCGGGAGCTGGGACAGAAGGGTGTCCGGTTCGCGGTCTTCCCGGAGACCGTTGTCCCTTACTACCCCTACTTCTCCTTCGTGCAGCCGCCCTACATCATGGCCAAGGAGCACCTGCGGCTGATGGAGGAGGCGGTGACCGTGCCCTCCGCCGACACCGCCGCGATCGGCACGGCGGCCCGCGAAGCCGGCGTGGTCGTCTCGATCGGTGTCAACGAGCGTGATGGTGGCTCCCTTTACAACACACAACTGCTGTTCGACGCCGACGGCACGCTGCTCCAGCGCCGCCGCAAGATCACGCCGACGTACCACGAGCGCATGGTCTGGGGCCAGGGCGACGGCTCCGGGCTGCGTGCCGTGGACAGCGCCGTCGGTCGCGTCGGCCAGCTCGCCTGCTGGGAGCACTACCAGCCGCTCGCCCGCTACGCCCTGATCGCCGACGGTGAGCAGATCCACGCCGCCATGTTCCCCGGCGCGTTCGGGGGTCCGCAGTTCGCCGGGCAGATGGAGGTCGCCATCCGCCAGCACGCCCTTGAATCAGCCGCCTTCGTGGTCAACGCCACCGCCTGGCTCGACGCCGACCAGCAGGCCCAGCTCGCGGCGGACACCGGCGCCCCGGCCGGCGTGTTCTCCCAAGGGTTCTTCACCGCCATCGTCGACCCCGAAGGCGGCATCATCGGCGAGCCGCTCACCTCCGGTGAGGGAGAGGTGATCGCCGACCTGGACCTCACGCTGATCGACCGGCGCAAGCGCCTGATGGACGCCCGGGGACACTACAGCCGTCCTGAATTCCTCAATCTGCAGATCGACCGCACACCCACCGCCCCGCTGCTCGACCGCAGCACCCAAACGCCGGTCCAGCCCGTCCACATGCCCGACGACGGCCTGCACTCCGAAGCCTGAGGCCATGCCGCGTCAGGAGGCGTTGCCCCTGGGGGGCACACCTCCTGCCCGGCGCCACGGTACGTCGGGACCGGCCGGCCTCGAGGTGTCACACGCGCGCAAGCCCAGGAATCGGACCGTTTGTGTGGTTTTCACGTGGGCAGGCGTGGGGTGCCCTCACGAAACGGAGGAGAACCATGGCGACAGGTGAGACAGGATTCAAGGACGTCGCTTACGACCTGGTGTCGGTCCAGTACCACTCATTGAAGGCTGGACATGACTACGGGCAGTACGTCCGGGACGCGAAGAACGCCGGGGAAACCGAGATCGCGGACTTCTTCCAGGACGTGATGCGGGAGGACTCCGAGCGCGCCGCTCGCTGCCACGACTTCCTGACGGAACTGGCGGAGAAGGGCGACATCGGACCGGCCGCGTCCTGACCGACCCCCTCACGCACCTCTGCAGCCGAGGACGGGCCCCTGCGACGTCGCGGGGGCCGACCCCGGTGACCATCCCCGGCTCACGAGCCGCCGCCCGGGCGGACAACCCCTACGTCTGAACCCCGGCTGGAGCGCCGCGCTCGCCGCGCCAGGAGCAAGAACCGGGTGGCGATGCCGGCCGGAAAGCCCAAGCAGGACAGCGCCCCCCGCGGGATGCGTGGTCAGCTCATCGCACCCAGCCGGGCGAGCCGCTTGATGGGCGGACCTCGGGCGGCCCCGCCGTGGACAGGGCGGTGAACGCCGGCGGGGCCGCGCGAGGCGCCCGCCCGGTCCTCACCACGTAACCGGACGGGCTGCTGTGGGGCTTACGGGCTGCGCTCCGCGTGGGCGGGTCGGGAGGCGGAGGAGCCTGGTCGGGGCACGTGCTCCTGATCACCGTCCCGGGCCGCCTGTCTGCGGGGAGCTGCGGAAGCCGCCTCCGCGGTTTGCGGTCATGCCCTGGCTTCGGTCGAGGCGGCTGCCGGGACGCATCGACGCCGCGGCAAGCGCGAGCATGAGGCCGATCACGCCGACGATCACGTTGTTGGCGATGGTGCGGGTTGTGCTGACGTCGCCGGCGACGCACCAGGGCGAGATGATCACCCAGAGCGCGATGATGGCGGATGCCCAGGCCTTGGAATGGGTGCGGTCGAAGCCTCGCCCGACGCCACCCATGAACAGCGCGTAGGCAATGCCCGCGATGAGTGTGCTGACCGTGATCGACGACAGGCCGTTGAAACCCACGATCCACGGTGAAGCGGCCAGGTACGTGCCGGTGACCAAGCCCATGGCTTCCGTCGCCTGGCCCCGGTTGGTAGCGGTCGCCCGCTCGTACTCGTCCCGAAGTTCCAGCAGATCAGGATGCTGCTCGATACCAGGTCGCGTATGAGTCATCCAGACCATCTCCCGTCAGACATTTGCCTGGTAGCGGCTACCCGCGGTCGTCGAACGGCCGCGATCGGGGCCGAGTGGGGAGGGGCCCCGATCAAGGGCGCCGATCACCGAGGGGCGAGGGCCCTTCGGGGAGCCACCGTACGGGCAGGGTTGCGGCGCTCCACGAGGTCGCCTTACCGCTCGTGAGTCGCCGAAACCCGCGTGGCTGTGATCCTCATGTCGCGTCCGACTCCGGCGGCGCGACGATACCCACGCGCAGCGGACCAGGCCGTCGAGCCGGCCGACGAGCATGCTGCTGTCGAGCCCGCCCACGCTGGGGCCCGGGCCTTGTGGAAATCGCACCCGGTCGGGCGGACACTTGCGGCGGCTCCTCCAGTCAGCGAAGGACGCAGACGGGGCGGCAGTCGTCGAAGGTGCGCCCGCTTTCGGCACTCGCCGAGGTTCCCCACCGCGCCGCCCGCTGCGGTGGGAACCTCTTGGGCCGACCCAGAGCTGCGAGCCGTGCTGGAGCACGCCCCCGCTTGGGCGACGTAGGCAGACGCGGGGGCCGCAGGACAGGATGCGGGGGAAGCCTGGTGGGAGCACGCTGGACAACGCGAGTCGGGTGGTCGTCCCACCGGCGACGAGCGGTGGCCGACGCGCGGGAGGGCTCTGGGAGTGGCCCTCCGGTGATCCTGCGGCGCGTCGGCCGCGAGAGCGGCAGGACCAGGAATACGCTCACACCGTTGTCTACGGCCACCTCTGCGGACACGGCCCAAGGGCCTCGCTGGCGACGCGGGGCCCTTCTTCATACGGTGGGCGGTGCCGCTCGAGGTCCGGCGATGACGGGGCGCTGTGACCGGGCGGCATTCCCAACGGCGCACGGCGGGCCACCGCTACGGCGACAGCACCTTCGGCACATGCCGGCGAGCAGCGGACCCACGCCGGACCCACCAGCGCGGGCTGCCGGAGTGAGGCCGACGCGCGCGCTGACACGACGGGCGGCCTCGTGGCGGACCTGCCGCGGCCGAGGTACGTGCGAAGAGAGCGAATTGCACTTCGGGTCGTGGAGCTCACGCGGCAGGAGATCGTCCGAGACCTCGCGACGGACGTTCACCGGCGTGAGTCCGCGGATGCTCCGCCGCCAACGAGATCGAGGTGCGTCAGCGGCGGTCGGGACGAGCAGCAACCCCGGGAGTCTGCACCGCGAGCGTCAGCGGACGACGTCAAAGACGTTCTTCTGCAGGCCGTTCGCGTAGACCTCGTGCTCGACCAGCTTCAGCTTCTGCGTGTCCTTGTCCGTCGCGCTGAACAGGCGCTTGCCCGCACCGAGCAGCAGCGGGAAGACCAGCAGGTGGTAGCGGTCGATCAGACCCGCGTCCGAGAGGCTCTGGTTCAGGGACGCGCTGCCGTGGACGATGATCGGCCCGCCCTCGGTCCGCTTCAGAGCCGCGACCTCGTCGAGCGAGCGCAGGATCGTGGTTTCGCCCCAGTTCGACACCAAGTCGTCTTCGGCAAGAGCGGTCGAGACGACGTACTTCGGCATGGTCTTGTACTCGGCGAACTCCACCATGTCCGGCCACACGGGGCTGAACGCCTCGTAGCTGACCCGGCCCATCAGGATCGCGGCCGCCTCGCTCTGCTCGCGCCCCTTGATCTCGTATGCCTCGGGCACGAACTCGACGTCCTTGAAGGTCCAACCGGAGTTCCGGTAACCGGGTTCGCCACCCGGGGCCTCCATGACTCCGTCGAGGGAAATGAAGGCGGTGCTGATCAGAGTGCGCATCACGGCTCCTTGGTCTCTCATGTCGGGTGTTCGATCGCTTGGTGCCCATTCAGCCACCCTCGGGCGGCAGTTCGCCACAGGCCGGGTCGACTTCTCAACCTCGATCCCGGTGTGTTCCCAGGATCCAACCGACAAAAAATTTTGTCAAGGCAAATCGAGTTGTCGGTTTGCCTCGACCGGGACACGTCTCGCAACGCCTCGTTACCGCGCCGGGCCCGGTGCGCCAGCCGACACGAGCTCTGATCGCGGTTCCCGGCGTCAGGATGGCTCCCGCTTCGTCCGCGTCCTCTGTGTCGGCACGCTGCTGGAGGACGTCAGTACTCTCCGTGTCGGTACGTGTCCAGGCCACGCAGACCTCCTCCGTGGGGGTCAGCGGAAGGCGCCCGGGTCGAGCCGGCACGCAGCCGATCACTGACCCGTTGTCGCAGCCGGCCAGATCACATAGGGTCCCCCACGTGAACACCGGAACGGCGCAGAGCCACGCACGGATTGGCCACCCGGTGGACGGCTGACCGCACCCTGGGTGCGGAAAAGGCACCCGACTTCGGCACGCGGACCTCCCAGTGCTCCCGCACCACGAGTCCCGTTTTCCGTGCCGAACGACAGCGAGGCCAGCCACATGCCAGTCACGTTCAATCACACCATCATCGCCGCCAAGGACCGAAACGACTCGGCTCGTTTCTTCCGCGAGCTGCTGGAACTTCCCGAAGCACCCTCCTGGGGCCCGTTCACCAACATCCAGCTCACCGACGGCGTACTGCTTCAGTTCGCCGAACCGCCGGTGGAGATCCAGATGCAGCATTACGCGTTCCTGATCGACGACGAGCTGTTCGACCGCGCGTACCAGCGGCTGTGCGATCGCGGCATCGAGCACTGGGCCGATCCGCAGATGCGGCGTTCAGGCGAGATCAACTACGAACACGGCGGTCGAGGAGTGTACTTCAAGGATCCCGCCGGTCACGCGATCGAGCTGATCACCCGCCCGTACCTGTAACCGTCGCTGTGCCTGGCCGGGCACCTGGAACACGGCGGCCGGCCAGGCAACCACCGTGCCCGGACTCTCATCCGGGCTCGGCAGCACGTCCAGGAAGCGATTGGGCCGCCCCGGAGAGGGTGGCCTGCGGACGGTTCAGCGGCCCACTCCGGCTCCGCGAAGTCGTCACCGCAGTTCCTCATGAACTCGTCGTGGAGCACTCGCGTCCAGACGGCGAACGGCGACTACACCCTGTCACCGGACGTCAGAGATCCGTCCACGGGTGGACACGGAAGTAAGCGTAGAGGCAGGCCCTTTCAGAGCCCTTCGCCAGGCACACGTCGAGGGTGCGACCAGGGATGCCGAGGGCTGCCGCATCCGGTACCGCTGACGGCCTGACGTCGCCGGGGATGTCCTGCAGATGCGAGCCGGGTGGGCGAAGCCGATGCTGGAAACAGGGGGTGCCTTCCCACGGCGCACCCTTCCCATGAACGACAGGTCGCAGCGGGGGCCCGGGCGCCCACGCCAGGGAGTACGAAACGATCGACGAGATGCCTCCGGGCAGGCCCACGTGCATCCGCTGCCGCAATGGACCCGACTGCCGTGACCGCAGGCACCTTCGGCCTGGAGCCCGCGCCGGCTGGGCGGGCGAAGGAGAGACAATGACGGGCAACACTCAGCTCACGGCCAGGGACATCATGTCCGGCGGTGTCCAGTGCGTCGGCGCGCATCAGTCGCTTCGGCAAGCGGCAAGGATGATGCGCGACCTGAACGTCGGATGCCTGCCCATTTGCGGGGACGACAACAGGCTCACGGGTATGATCACCGATCGCGACATCGTCGTCCAGTGCGACGCGGAGGGCATCGACCCCGCAACGGTACAAGCGGGAACTCTTGCCGGTGACCTGCAATGGATCGACGCGGACGCCGGTGCCGACGAGGCACTGCACGTGATGGAGCAGCATCAGATCAAGCGCCTGCCCGTGATCGACACGAAGCAGGGTCACCAACTGGTCGGCATGATCAGTGAGGCCGACCTCGCACGCAATCTGACGGATACTCAGATAGCGGAGTTCGTGACCCGGGTGTACGTCAGCACCTGACCGGGTGGGCCTGGGCCGCGGACGGGGCGGCCGTCTTCCTGAGCTCTGACGTCCATGCCGGCCGGGCAGGCCTGCACGCCCGTCGCGATGAGCGCCACGCCGCATCGGGGCGGATGCTTCGGGGGCGTGTCACCTGCCTCGGCGGTTCGCGCGTCGGCGCGTGGACGGCGCCGCCCACGGTCAGGCGCGGGCCGCCGCGGATGCCAGTCGTGCCGATGGCGGTAGCGGCGCGAGGTGATGGCAGGCCTCGAGCGCCTGGATCACCAGGCTCGCAAAGCGGCGGGGCCATGACCTGGCGGGATCGTTGGTGCCTTGCGTCCTTCGACAGACTGAACCCGAACGGTCGGGTGGTGGCCGTGGGTGCTGTCGCGGGCCGGCCGCCCGCGGACTTCGGCACGAAGATCATGGCGGCGTTCCGGAAGTCGCTGTCCTTCGCCGCCTTCAGCGCGGCTGCCCCCCAGGCCGACCTGCGTGCCGTACGCAGCGAGCAGTTCCCGCAGCCGGTGAGATCGCAACGGTGGCACATGAGGTGCTGCCGCTGGACCAAGCCCTGCCGGCGCACCAGAAGATGGCCACGGGTGAGGTCTTCGGCAGGCTCGTGCTGACGCCGTAGCCGGCGGCCGCGGACCGCCTCGCTCTCCTGAGCCGTCCGGAATCACGGGCGTGCCCCTCCCGGCCGCGTACGGTGGACGAGGAATCCACACGGGGGGCCGAGGCCCCTGACGTCCTTGGCCGAGCCGGTGACGTTCCGCACGACATCCGGCACCGTCTGCGGTTACCCCCCAGGGCCGCGTTGCGGGTGTCCCGCGGTCTCCGGTTCGCGTTGCTGCGGATATCCCACAGTTCCCACCCAGTGGCAGCCATCGGTCGACATGCGGATTTTACGGTGGATTCAGAAAGGGCTGCCGGAAAACGCCGGCCAGACGTGCCAGGCGAGCCCAGGCAGCCCGTTCCGGAGGGCATCGTGATCGAAGCATTCTGCACAGACATCCAACCACCCGCCGAGAGGGCCGAGTACTGGGGGGACGCCGTGCGCAGGGCGTTCACCCGGCTGGAGATCCGCACCCAGGGTGCGGCAGGGCTCCACGGGGAGATCCGCCGGGCGTGCGTGGCCGGCGTCCAGGTCGGCTCCCTCGAAGCGAGCCCGCAGCAACTGGCGCGCACTGCGCCCCTCATCGCCGCCGACGGCGACGCCTCACTGCTCGTGAGCCTGCAGCACACCGGCGGCAGCATCGCGGTCCAGGACGGCCGGGAGACACTGGTGGCCGCCGGCCAGCTCGTCATCCTCGACAGCCGAAGGCCCTACGCCCTGGCCTTCACCGGCCCGGTGCGACAGCACCTGGCCACGGTCCCGCGGCAGATGCTGGACCTCCCCGACTCGCTCCTGCGCCAGGCCACCGGCCGCACGTACTCCCGCCGCGGGATCGGCGGGATCCTGGCGTCCTATGTGAACAGTCTCGTCACCGTGACGGACCACTGCGTCTGCGCGA
>NZ_JBYIQW010000056.1:0-50027 GCF_057707815.1 Actinacidiphila sp. bgisy160 | reverse complement strand
TAGAGTGGGGGCATGGCCTCCTCGACCCCGCCGAACGCCGCCGCGGACGCAACCCCGCGCGCGCAGGCCTCCGTTGACCCCGCCGAACTGATCGTCGACCCCTACGGGGCGTACGGCAGGCTCCGAGAGGCCGGTCCCGTGCACCGCGTCACCGGTACCGACGGCCGCGCCGACCTGATCGGCGCCTACGCCGCGCCGCTGCCGATCCGGGTGATCTGCGACCTGCTCGGGGTCGCCCCCGGCGACCGCCGCGACTTCCGGGGCTGGACGGACGCCCTGGTCGCCCCGGACCCGTCGCGTCCCATGGCGGCGAGGGAGGCCGTCGCCGCCATGCTCGGGTAATTCGGTCAGCTCATCGCGCGCAAGCGCGCCCACCCCGAGGACGACCTGCTCTCCGCGCTGATCGCCGCCCGTGACGACGGCGACCGGCTCAGCGAGGACGAGCTGATGTCGCTGACCTTCCTCGTCCTGTTCGCCGGGTACGAGAACACCGTGCAGCTCATCGGCAACGCCGTCCTGGCGCTGCTGACGCACCCCGGGCAACTGGCGGCGCTGCGGGCCGAGCCGGGCAGGACCGCGGCTGCGGTCGAGGAGCTGACCCGCTGGGACGGGCCGGCGCCGCTGGCCATCCGGCGCTTCCCGCTGGAGGACGTCACCATCGGCGGTGTGACCGTCCCCGCCGGTGAGACGGTGCTGCTGGCTCTGGCCGCGGCCAACCGCGACCCCGCCCGCTTCCCTGAGCCCGACCGCCTCGACCTCGGCCGCGCCGACACCGCGCACCTCGGCCTCGGGCACGGCATCCACTACTGCCTCGGTGCGCCCCTGGCCCGGCTGGAGACCGGGATCGCCCTCACCGAGCTGCTCGCCCGCTTCCCGGGGCTGGCCCTGGACGCGGACCCCGCGGAGCTGCGGTGGCGCCCCTCGATGCGCGCCCGCGGCCTGGTCGCCCTCCCGGTCCGCTTCTGAACGGCGGTACGGGAGCGGTCACCGGCGGGCGGCGACGGTGGCCGTCGCGGCCACCACCAGCGCGCACCCGGCGGCCGCGGCGAGGGCGGCGGCCGGTGCCACCAGGAGCACGAGGAGGCCCCCGGTCAGGGCGCCGGTCACCAGCGCGGCCACGCTGAGCGCTTGCCGCACGGCCACCCGCCGGTCGTGCGCCGCGGCGCCGCCCAGCAGCCCGACCAGGGTGCGGGTCATCACGGTCGTGGTCAGGCCCGCGATGGCGACACGTCCCGCCATGGCGTTCTGGATGCCCATCGCCACCGCGCAGACCATCACCAGCACGCGCCGCGACCCGTCCAGCGCGTGCAGTGCCGTGGCCGAGCCGAGCAGCACGGTCTCGCACACGGCGGCCGCGCTCACCAGTGTGATCGCGGGGCTCAGCCGGGCCAGGGCCGCCCGGCAGAAGAGGATGCCCACGGCGAAGCCGCCGAGGGCCACCAGCGAGGTGACGACGGAGAACCCGGGCGCCCCGGCCAGGGCCAGACTGACGAAGACCAGGTTGCCCGTCATGTTGGCCACGAAGACATGGTCCAGGCTGAGGATGCTCATGGCGTCGACCAGCCCGCTGAGCACCGTGAGGACCAGCAGCAGCGCGGTCAGCAGGTCCCGCCGGTCCCCTTCCGGGCCACCGCTCATGTCCAGCCGCCTTCCGCCGGGGGTTCGGTGCCGCACCTGGTCAGGATGCACCGGGCCGGGCCCCGGAGCAGACTTGTGCGTGTCCGCCCGGACCCGGGCGCGCCCCGACGTGAAGGAGCGTGGTGATGGCGGAACCGCTGCCGCAGCCGGTGCTCAGCCCTCTCACCATGTCCGCGATCTTCCTGGTCGTCACGGTCGACCCCGGCGGCGAGAGCGCTGTGCGCGATCTGCTGGAGGATCTGTCCGGGCTGCAGCGCTCGGTCGGCTTCGGCACCCCGGACGGGCGGCTGAGCTGTGTCGCCGGGGTGGGATCGAACGTGTGGGGCCGCCTCTTCGCGGGGCCGCGCCCCGCGGAGCTGCACCCCTTCGCCGAGCTGACCGGAGCTCGCCACCAGGCGCCCGCCACCCCGGGCGACCTGCTCTTCCACATCCGGGCCGGCCGGCTGGACCTGTGCTTCGCACTGGCCTCCCTGGTGATGGACCGGCTGCGCGGCCATGTCACCGTCCGTGACGAGGTGCACGGCTTCAAGTACCTCGACGTCCGCGACCTGCTGGGGTTCGTCGACGGCACGGAGAACCCGGTGGGTCCCGAGGCGACCGAGGCGGTCCTGATCGGCGACGAGGACCCGGACTTCGCGGGCGGCAGCTACGTGATCGTGCAGAAATACCTGCACGACCTCGACGCCTGGAACGCCCTGCCCGTGGAGGCGCAGGAGCGGGTGATCGGCCGCAGCAAGCTGGGCAACGTCGAGATGGCGGACGACGTCAAGCCGGCCGACTCCCACGTCGCCCTGACCACGATCGTCGAACCCGACGGCACCGAACGGCAGATCCTCCGCGACAACATGCCCTTCGGCCGGGTGGGCACCGCCGAGTTCGGGACGTACTTCATCGGCTACGCCCGGACCCCCGAGGTCACCGAGCGGATGCTGCGCAACATGTTCCTCGGTGAGGGGCAGGCCGGCCACGACCGGATCCTGGACTTCTCCCGGGCCGTGACCGGCACGCTGTTCTTCGTGCCCTCGGCCGACTTCCTGGACGACCTTCCCGATCCACCCGCCTCCGCTGCCGTCCCGGCCGCGAAGTCGCTGGGGAGCGGGGACCCGAGGAAGACCGTCGCATCATGAACAACCTGCACAGGGATCCCGCCCCGGTCTCCGAAGCCGCCCGGGACGACCTGGAGGAGGAGGCCGGCGCGCCTTCAAGCGCCCCCGAGGCCGCCGGCGCCGGGTTCGCCGGGGTCGACACCGGCCACCTCGACCCGTCGAGGCGCCGCACGCAGCCGGCCGTCGAGCCGCGCGTGCCCTTCACGGTCGACCGCGGCGAGGTCGACATCGTGGAGCGCGGCGCCCGGGACGCGGACCGGCGGCTGCGTGCGGCCGTACTTCCAGGAGATCCTCACCTTCCTGGTGCACACGGCGGAGTCGGCGGTCGCGCTCACGGCCGCGTGCGGGGCGATGTTGACGCGCGACGTTGACGTGCGCGGGTGACGGGCGCCCGGTGCGGGTATTCGCCCGTTATGACCGGAAAACACAGGAAGACATCGCTCTGGCCGCACCGTTCCCAGCTCAGGACCGGCGGGCCCGCCCGCCACGCGGCCCCGCAGGGCGAGGAGGGACGCGGTCGCGAGCGCGTCCCGGAGGACCTCCCGCCCGCCCACGCCCCCGTGGTGCCCGGCACCCACGTGGACGGGACGGAGGCGCCCCACCACCGCGGATGAGGGCGGCCCGGTGCCCGAACTGCCGGACGTCGAGGGCTTCCGTCGCGTCCTGTCCTCGTACGGACGCGGGCGGCGCATCGAGCACGTCGAGGTCGCCGACCCCTCCGTGCTGCACGGGGTGAGCGCTCCCCGCCTGCGCCGGGCGCTGGAGGGCCGCCGGTTCGGCGCACCCCGACGGCACGGCAAGTGGCTGATCGCCCCCACCCGCGACGGCCCCGTACTGCTGATCCACTTCGGCATGACCGGGCTGTTGCTCCGTTGTGCCCCCGGCCGGCCGCGGCACCCGCACGACCGCGTGCTGTTCACCCTCTCCGGTGGGCGCGGACTGCGTTACCGCGACCAGCGCAAGCTCCAGGGCCTGCGGCTCGTCGCCGGCGAGGAGGCCGTCGCCGACGTGCTGGCGGGCCAGGGGCCCGACGCCCTGGAGGTGGATCGCCGCCGGTTCGCCGACCTGCTCACGCGGCGGCGGGGCCGTATCAAGGCCGTGCTGATCGACCAGTCCGTCGTCGCGGGGCTCGGCAACCTGCTCGCCGACGAGATCCTGTGGCGGACGCGCACACCGCCCACCCGCCCCGCCGCCTCGTTCGACGAGGAGGAGTGCGAGCGGCTGCGCACCGCGATGCGGCGCGTCCTGCGCTCCGCCGTGGAAGCCGGGTGCGTGCCGGCCCGGCGTTCCTGGCTCACCGGCCACCGCGACACCCCCGACCCGGACTGCCCACGCTGTGGCGGCCGGCTGCGCCGGGAGCGGATCGCCGGTCGTACGACCGTCTGGTGCCCCGTCTGCCAGCCCGCCCGGGCGCCCGACCGGCGCGGGAGCCCACGTACCGCCTCCGTACCGGACGGCGGCATGACGGGTCGCCGGTCCCGCACGCCCGCTTCGGCCGGCCGGAACGGATGATCACGGCGGACCCCGGGCCCGCGGCCGGGCTCCGGCAGGGTTGCTGACGGGCCCTCACGAAGTGTGCCCCCGTCCGGGTGGAGCGGGCCGGGAGGGCGTGACATGTTCCGTCAGGGCGGGGACCGATTGTGTGATTATTCGGCCCGCTCGGTTGGAGGTAGGACCCCCATGACCCCAGTGACGGAACGTCAGCCCGGACGCCGCGCCGCGGAGGTGCTGACCCGATGACGATGCACACCGAGAACGAGATCGTCATCGACGCACCCCTGCGGTACGTGTGGCTGCGCACCAACGACGTCGCCGGCTGGCCCACCCTGTTCAGCGAGTACGCCGAGGCCGAGATCATCTCCCAGGACGGCGACACCACCCGCTTCCGCCTCACCATGCACCCCGACGAGAAGGGCCGCGTCTGGTCCTGGGTGTCGGAGCGCACCGCCGACCCCGAAACCCGCACCGTGCGGGCCCGGCGGCTGGAGACCGGGCCGTTCGAGTTCATGAACATCTACTGGCAGTACGAGGAACTCGGCCCGGAGCGCACCCGCATGCGCTGGCTGCAGGACTTCCGGATGAAGGTGGACGCGCCCATCGACGACGAGGGCATGCGGCAGCGGATCAACAACAACTCCCGGGTCCAGATGCAGCTCATCAAGGACCGGCTGGAATCCCGCAGGATCCGCCCCGTCGGCACCCTGGACACCCCTGCGGACACCCGCCGCGGCGGCGACATCCGCACCCTGCTGACCACCACCTCGGTCGGCACGACGGACGGGTTCTGCGGCATGGTCACCGTCGGCCCCGGAGAGGCCGTCGCCGAGCACCACCACCCGTACTCGCAGGAGCAACTGGTGGTCGTCGAGGGCGAGGTGCGGGTCGACCTCGACGGCTGCCCGCGCAGCGTCGCCGCCAACGAGGCCCTGCTGATCCCGCGGGGGGTCCGCCACCGGCTGGTGAACACCTCCGGTGCCGTCGCCCGCGCGGTGTTCTTCCTGGCCCCGCTCGCACCGCGCCCCGAGCTGGGACACGTGGACACCGAGACCCGCGAGCAGGCCGCCGCCATCGCCCGCGCCGCCACCGCGGCGGGACCGGCGACGCAGGGCCCGGCACCGGGCCGCGAACTGGTCGACCGGTGACCGCAGGCCGTACCGCGCGCAGGGTGGTGGTGACGGGCGTCGGAGCCGTCGCCGCCGGCGGCATCGGGCGGGAGGCGTTCTGGGAGCGGATCGTCGGGGGCAGGCCGGCGATCCGCCGGATCACCCGCTTCGACTCCTCGGGGCACCGCTCGCGGATCGCCGCCGAGGCCGACTTCGACCCCCTCGCGGCCGGCCTCACTCCCCGGGAGACACGCCGCAACAGCCGGTTCGCCCAGTTCGCCCTCGCCGCCGCCGCCGAGGCGCTCGCCGACAGCGGACTGCGCACCGAAGCCGAGGACGCCGACCGCATCGGGGTCTGCCTCGGCACCGCCGTCGGCGCCACCGTCACCCTGGAGGACGAGTACGTCGTCGCCAGCGACGGCGGCCGGCACTGGGAGGTCAGCCCCGACCACGGCATGCCCTTCCTCCACCGGGCGATGCACCCCTCCTCGGCCGCCGCCGAACTCTCGCTGCGCCACGGCCTGCACGGCCCGTCCTCGGTCGTCTCCACCGGCTGCACCTCCGGCGTCGACGCGATCGGCTGCGCCTTCCGGACGCTGAGCGACGGCGAGGCCGACGTCATGCTGGCGGGTGCGGGCGAGGCGCCCATCTCCCCGGTCACGGTGGCCTGCTTCGACGCGATCGGCGCCACCACCGCCTTCACCGGCGACCCCGGGCTGACGCCCGCGCCCTTCGACGCCCGGCGCGACGGCTTCGTCCTCGGCGAGGGCGGCGCCGTGCTGGTGCTGGAGGAACTGGGGCACGCCCGCGCCCGGGGCGCGTCCGTCTACTGCGAGGTGCGCGGCTGGGACAACAGGACCGGCGCCTACCACATGACCGGTCTGCGCCCCGACGGCTACGACCTGAGCGAGGCGATCATCTCCGCCATGTCGGAGGCCGGCATCGCCCCCGAGCAGCTCGACTGGATCAGCGCCCACGGCTCCGGGACGGTGCAGAACGACCGGTACGAGACCGCCGCGTACAAGCGCGCCCTCGGCGAGCACGCGCGCAAGGTCCCGGTGAGCTCGGTCAAGTCCGTGATCGGCCACTGCCTCGGCGCGGCGGGCGCCCTGGAGATGGCCGCCTGCGCCCTCGCCGTGCGGCGGGGGGTGATCCCGCCGACCGCCAACCTCCTGCGGCCCGACCCGCAGTGCGACCTCGACTACACGCCGGTCCTCGCCCGTGAACGGCGGGTGCGGCACGCGCTGTCGGTGGCCTGCGGGCTCGGCGGTTTCCAGTCGGCGATGGTCTTCTCGGCCCTGGAGCCGGGCCCGGAACGGGAGGCGGAGGCATGACCACACGCGCGGTCCTCAGCGGGCTCGGGGTCGTCGCCCCCACCGGTGTCGGCGCCCGCCCCTACTGGCGGGCCACCATCGCCGGGCGCAACGGCATCCGGCCGATCGGCAGGCCCGACGCGAGCCGCGCGCCGGTCGCGCTGGCCGGCGAGATCACCGGCTTCGACGCCGCCCGCTGGATCGACGACAAGCTGCGCGCCGAGACCGATCGCTGGACCTGGTTCGCCCTGGCCGCGGCGGAGATGGCGCTGGCCGACGCGGCGCTCCGGCCCGCCGACCACCCGCCGTTCCACCTGTCTGTGGTCACCTCCAGCGGCTCCGGCGGCAACGAGTCCGGCCAGCGGGAGACCCACGCCCTGTGGACGCGGCGTCCCGGCGGGGCCGACGCCCACCAGTCCATCGCCTGGTTCCACGCGGCCGGTGCCGCCCAGATCTCCATCCGGCACGGGCTGACCGGCGGTTGCGGCGTCGTCGCCGCGGACGGCGCGGGCGGTCTGGACGCGCTCAAGCACGCCTGGCGGCTGCTGCGGCGGGGCGGCAAGGCAGTGATCGTCGGCGGCACCGAGGCGCCCCTGTCGCCGTTCGCGCTGGCCTGCCAGTCCACCCTGCCCACGGTGCACCGCGGTACCGACCCCGAACGGGCGTACCTGCCCTTCAGCCCGTACGCCTCGGGGTTCGTCCCCGGGGAGGGCGGCGCCCTGATGGTCCTGGAGGAGAAGGCGCACGCCGCGGAACGCGGGGTACGCGGCTACGCCGAACTGCTCGGCCACGCCGCCACGCACGACGCCCACCACCACACCGCTCCCGCGCCCGACGGCGTCCAGCTGGCCCGGGCCCTCACCACGGCGCTGGAGCAGGCCGGGCGCGCCCCCGGGGACGTGGACGTGGTCTTCGCCGACGGCGCGGGCGACCCGGCCGGGGACGCGGCCGAGGCGGCGGCGCTCCGCCGGGCCCTCGGCGATCGGCTGGCGGAGGTCCCGGTGACGGTGCCCAAGGCGGGCGTCGGGCGGCTGACCTCCGGCGCGGGCGCCCTGGACGTGGTGGCCGCCGCCCTCGCGCTGCGCACCGGTGTGCTCCCGCCCACCCGCGGCGGCGACGCGCGGGCCGCCCGCGAGCGGTACGGCATCCGCCTGGTCACCCGCTGGACGCGGCCGGAACGGCTGACCACGGCCGTGGTGCTCGCCCGGGGGACCGGCGGGTTCAACAGCGCCGTCGTCCTGGGAGCACTTGACTGAACAACCGGGCACGACGTGTTCCCGGCATCGTCGCGGTCACCGTGTCCGGTGGCTGCTGGAGCTGTCCCGCACGGTGCACCGGGTCTCGCGCTCGCTATGGCCGAGGGGAAGGTCGATGAGCGTGCCGGGGTTGCCGCAGCTCTGATTCTGCCGGCCGTTCTGCGCGGTGTTGGTCTCGGATCCGACCACCTCGGTGGTGCCGGCGGAGGCCTGGCCCCGATGAACGGTGGCGGGACCGGCACGGTGGGAGTGGTCTGCGGCGACGCATGTGGTGTGCTTCCGGATGGTGCCCAGTACGTTGACCGTGGCCGTGTCCGCGGAGTTGCCGCAGTTGAGGTTCTGCCGGCCGGTCTGCGCGGTGTTGACCTGGCCGACCGAGTGGCCGCCTTCCGCCCTGGCGTCACCGATGTGCTCACCGTGGCCGCGTCCGCGCTCCCTGCCGGGGGAGTGGCGGCCGTCCACCGCCACGCAGGTGGTCTCCTGGTGCATGGTCCCCAGGACGTTGACGGTGAGCGTGTCCGCGGAGTTGCCGCAGTTGAGGTTCTGCCGGCCGGTCTGCGCGGTGTTGACCTGGGGGCCGAGGGTTGCCCCGCCCACCGCCCGGGCGCCACTCGGGTGGCCGCTGTGTCGGCGCGTATGACCGTCGGTGTCGACACAGACCCGCTCCCGATGCACCGTCTTGCCGATGTTGAGGCGGACCAGGCGGGCGGAGTTGCCGCAGTCCAGGTTCTGCTCTCCGTCCTGGTCGGTATTGAGCTCCCCGCTGAGCGGCGTGTCGCCGAGCACATCGGCGAAGGCGCTGCCGCCGGCCGCGGAGATCAGCGCGCCGGCGGCGAGCATGACTGCCGCCGCCCTGCGTGCCTTCTGAGCGATTGCGCCGGCCGCCGTGTGCCGTCCCTGGTGTCCCATCGTCGTGATCCCCTGCCATTGAGTCGAGTCCGCTGTACCGGCACTCGCGTTCTGCCGCGCCGTGGCGACCGCCGGACCGGGCGAGATCGCCCAGCCCACTGGAGACTGACGCTTCGCCGGCAACGGGGCCGGCCCCGTCCGGGACGCCGGGCGGGGCCGATCAGGCATGAAGGCCCTTGCTTCGTGTGCTCTCACTACCGGCTGAAAGTGTCGAAGTTCTTGGACTCGTCGACGGCGACGCACTGGGTACGGGTGTGGCCCGAGGCGATCAGGGTCATGCCGTTGCGACTGCCGCAGTTGTTGTTCTGCCGGCCTTCCTGGGCGGTGTTCTGCTGGACCAGGTGGCCGACCTCGCCGGAGCCGCCGGTCGCGTGGCTGCCGCCGCTGAACTCGGCGGTTCGCACGTTGGTCGAATGGTCGATGCTTGCGCAACGGGTCTGCGAGCCGGTGTCCGGAGACGTGATGAACGTGTCGTTGGGGTTGGCGCAGTTGTTGTTCTGCCGGCCTTCCTGGGCGGTGTTCTGCTGCACCAGGTGACCGACCTTGCCGGAGCCGCCGGTCGCGTGGCTGCCGCCGCCCTTGGTCAGGGTGTGCTTGTTGTGAGAGCGATCCAGGTTGCTGCAGTGACTGGCCATCAGGTCATCGGGCGCGGTGATGTCGGACTGGTTCGGGTTGGCGCAGTTGTTGTTCTGCCGGCCTTCCTGGGCGGTGTTCTGCTGCACCAGGTGGCCGACCTTGCCGGAGCCGCCGGTCGCGTGGCTGCCGCCGCCCTTGGTCAGGGTGTGCTTGTTGTGGGAGCCGTCCTGGTCGACGCAGAAGCTGTCCGTCACGCCTTCGCCGTGGGAGAAGATGGTGTCGTTGGGGTTGGCGCAGTTGTTGTTCTGCCGGCCCTTCTGAGCGGTGTTCTGCTGGATCATTTGGCCGACCGTGCCCGAACCGCCGGTCGCGTGGCTGCCGCCGCCGTGGTTCACGGCGTGCCTGTTGAAGGAGGCGTCGCCGGTCCCGCAGCGGGTCTGCGTAGGCCCGCCCAGCAGCCCCGGTTGCACAAACGCAGCGTTCGGGTTTGCGCAGTTGTTGTTCTGCCTGCGCTCTTGAGCGGTGTTCTGCTGCAGCAGGCTTCCGATCGCGCCAAAACCGCCGCCGGCGGTGGTGGCGCCGCCGCTGTCGGCCGAGGCGAAATCGGATCCCCCGAATGACAGGCCACCCACTGCCAGGGCCAGCAGTGTGGCCCTCCTGAACTTCTGCACCTGCACCGTTCCTCTCGGACGGGCCAGAGGTTCCGAAACCCCCCTGGTCCCATTCTTGGCAACGATGTCCAGCTCGGCACCGATACGGCGTCACCAAGGTTTCCCCCACGTGGACTACGGCGACTGCGCGCTATGCGGCGCACCCGATTCCACGGCGAGCGAACGCCGAAGGTCTTGGAACGGGGATCCAGGACCGGAACGGCGGAGTCGCCGCTGTCCGCGGGGCAGGTGGTGCCATAACTCTTACGGATCTTCTGGCGGGCGTCCGGCCCGAATCTGTCACACCATGAGAAACGCGGAGCCTGGGGCGGTTTGCCCACCCGGTCGGGCGCGGACACGGCACACAGCCGCCCTGCCGGGCCATCGGCTCCGCACCACGTGGATCCACCGAGAGCGCATCGAGTGATCTTCATTTCATCTGGCCCACGGCCTTGGGAGTTGCGTTGCGTAACGTGGCCATTGTCGGCATGGGTTGCAGGTTTCCGGCAGCCCGCAATCTCCCCGAATACTGGCGGATGCTCCGCAAGGGTGAACGTCAGTTCCGAGTGGTGCCTCCCGAACGCTGGGATCACGCACCCTTCCACACCCCGCAGGACAGGCGCGCCCGCGCCGGAACATACACGGACGTCATCGCTCCGATCGCCGCCGTCGATCAGTTCGACGCCCGTCACTACCGGATGTCGCCACGCCGGGTGCAGGGATTGGACCCGCAGCACCGCCTGCTCCTGGACGCGTCCCGTGAGGCGCTGCAGGACGCCGGATGGGAGCGACAGGAGTTCGACCGCCAGTCGGCGGGAGTGTTCTTCGGCCTCGGTATCAGCGAATACATGGAACTCGTGCCCGACGTCGTCACCATGCAGCCGTCCTCCGTTCCGGGCGCGTTGCTCAGTATGGCGGCGGCGAATGTGAGCCGGTTCTTCGACCTGCGCGGCCCCAGTTTCACGGTCGATGCCGCGTGCTCTGCGACCTTGGTCGCGCTGCACCAGGCCCTGAGCCATCTGGCCACCGGAGAGTGCCGTGTGGCGTTGGTGGGCGGCGCCTATCTCACGCTGGAGCCGCGCACGCTGCTGGCCTTCTCGAAGGTGGGCGCGATCTCGGCGGCCGGTGTGTGCAGGCCTTTCGACCGGGAGGCCGACGGTTTTGTTCTGGGCGAAGGTGTCGGGGTGGTCGTGCTGCGCCCGCTGCAGGACGCGTTGGCCGCCGGCGACCGGGTCTACGCGGTGATCCAGGGCATCGGCGCAAGTAACGACGGGGCGGCGGCGGAGGGTCCGATGACGCCGAGCTGTGACGGCCAGATGACGGCGCTGCGCCGCGCCTATGCGGATGCCGGATGCTCCCCCCGATCGATCGGGGTCTTCGAGGCACACGGCACCGCCACGGTGGTCGGGGATGCCACCGAGCTGGACTCGATCATCAAGCTTCGAGGGGAGGCCGAGGGCGACTGGGACGGTACCGCCTGCCTGTCGTCGGTGAAGTCGCTGATCGGCCACTCCCTGGGGGCTTCCGGTGCCGCTTCTCTGATCAAGAGCGCGCTGGAACTGCACCACCGCACGATCGTGCCCATGCCGGAGACCGATCCCGCTCGTCCGGAGGATCTTGCGGGGTCGAGGCTGCGGATCCCGCGAGCTGTCGAGCCCTGGGAGCATCCCGGGGGTCGACCGCGTCGCGCCGGGGTGAGCAACTTCGGCTTCGGCGGCACCAATGTGCACGTCGTACTGGAGGAGGCGCCGGAGCCCAGCGCGCGGTTGCGCGGAGTCGAGACACCGGCCGCCGGGCGCCGGACCACCGGCGGGCAGCAGCCGGAGGAGGCGCCCGGGACGCGGGACGACGAGCCGCAGCTCTTCCTCTTCTCCGCCGGCAGCGTGGACCGGCTGGAGTCGCACCTCGTCCATGTTCTGGAGACCCTGCAGGACGCCCCCGACATGCCGCTGAGCGCCATCGCGCGGACCCTGGCGAGCAGGCGGCTGCTCACGGCCCGGCTCGCCGTCGTCGCCGGCAGCCACGTGGAATTGCGGACGCGGGTGCAGCAGGCCCGGTCCGCACTCGCCCAAGGCAGGGTGGGCACGCTGGACGAGGGCGTGTACTCGGCCGTCGCACCGCTGCCGGCCTCGGAACGTACGATCGCCTTCGTCTTTCCCGGGCAGGGCAGCCAGCAGCCGGGGATGATGCGGGACCTGTATGAGCGCTTCCCCGCCCTGCGCTCCACCATCGACGCCTTGGACGCGCTCGCCGTCTCGGATAACGGGCTTTCGCTGCTGGACTCGGTGTACGGGCCGGCCAGCCTTACCCCGGAAGGGCAGGAGCGGCTCACCGGCACGGACGTCTGCCAGCCGGTGCTCGGTGCGTTCGGCGTGGCGCTCGCACGTTTCGCGGGGTCTCTCGGCGCCGTACCGGCCGTCACCTTCGGTCACAGCGTGGGCGAGTTCCCCGCCGCGGTCCATGCCGGTGCCCTGGACGAATCCGAGTGCCTGCGGCTGCTCCTGGCGCGCGGCGCCCGCATGCGCAGCGCCGAGTCGGTACGACGTGGCGGCATGCTCGCCATCCGGGCCTCGCAGGACGAGGCGGCCAGTGTGACGCAGGGGCTGGAGGAGACATGGGCCGCCTGCTTCATCCACCCCCGCCAGGTCGTGTACAGCGGTACGGCGACGGAGCTGGAGGAGCTGGCACGGCGCTGTTCGGAGGCGGGCCTGGCGGCCACGCCACTGCGGGTCTCCAACGGTTTCCACTCCCCACTTCTCGATTCCGCCCTCGACGACCTCGCGGCGGACCTCGCGACCCGTACGATCACCCGCCCCCGGTCCGGATTCGTCTCGTCGGTGAGTGGCGCGGCCGAGGACGACCCTGCCGTGCTGCGCGAGCTGTGGGGCCGCCATGCCAGTGCCCCGGTCCGCTTCGGCGACGCGGCTCGCGCCGCGTACGAGGCCGGCGCGAAGGTGTTCGTGCAGGTCTGCGGGGGCAGCGGGCTGCTCGGTGCCGTACGGCACAGCGTTCCGGAGCCGAGCGGGGTCCGGTGCATGGCCCTGACCGCGGACGGTTCCGACCAGGCTCGCACCTTCCTCGCCACGCTCGGCGAGCTCGCCGTGCTCGGGGTCGACATCGACGCCGCGGGGCTCGTACCGGAGGGGACGCCACTGGTGACGCTGCCGCCTTCCCCCCTGGCGACGAAGTCGTACTGGTACCCCCGCGTCGCCTCACGGAGCCCGGCCCCGCCCACCGTCCTTGGTCTGGGAGCCGAAGAGGGGCATCTCCAGCCCCCCGCCACGCGACCTGGCCGGTCTCCGGACGTCCTGACGAACAAGGCTCCCGCCGTGCTGCCCGAGCCGGACCGCGAAGGGGCGGCCCAGGCGCCCCCCGCCGCTGCCCCTCCTCCGAGTTCCCCCGATCACAAGGATTCCCTGATGCATGACGTCGTGACGCTGCTGAGGGAGCAGCTGAACCTGTTGCAGACCTTCGGCACGGCCGCTCCCGTCGTGGATCGCCCGGCGGCCTCGCCCGCGGCGGCCCCGCCGCTCATCCAGCAGTGGGCCGCCGGCATGGACGTGCTGAGCCTGCCCGCGGTCGAAGACCGTGACGCCCGTGAGCCGGCCGCCGGGGTGGATTTCGAGCGGGTACGCGCCCGCGTGTACGCCGAGTTGTCGGCCGTCAGTGCGTTCCCCGTGGACCAACTGACGGATGAGCTGAACATCGTCCAAGAGCTGGGCTTCGACTCCCTGATGACCACCGAGCTGCTGGTGCGGCTGCGGCGGGCCTTCCCGGAGGTCGCCGAGAGCGTCACGGAGGGATTCATTCCCCGGCAGCCCACCATCGCCCAGGCGGTCGAGGCGATGGCCGGACTGCTCAAGGTGGATCGAGGGGCCCCGACCGCGACTGCCGTCCTGTCCGCGGCGGCCTTCCCGGCTCGGGCCGAGGGTGCCGTGAGTACGTTGTCGAACGGCCGCGTCGCTGTCGAGTGCGCTGCGCACACGTTGTCGGAGGGGCATTCGCAGCTCGCCGTCGAGGGCGGGGTGGCCGTGGCCGATCCGGTCCCAGCGGCGGCGGTGCGGGCCGAGAGCCGTATCGAGGACTTCCCCGAGCTCCTGGAGATGGAGCGACGCCGGGCCTCCCTCGGCCGCAGCCCGTACTTCCTGCTGCACGAAGGCACGCTGCGGGACACCACCCGGATCGAAGGCCGGGAACTGATCTCCTTCTCCGGATACAACTACCTCGGGCTGTCCGGCCACCCGAAGGTCGCAGCGGCTGTCAAGGAGGCCGTCGATCGATACGGTACGTCGGTCTCGGCGAGCCGTTTCCTGTCCGGCGACCGGCCACTGCACCGCGAACTGGAGTCGGAACTCGCCGCGCTGAACGGTTGCGAAGCGGCCGTCGCGCTCGTCAGCGGGCACGCCACCAACGTGAGCGTGATCGGCCACCTCATGGGCCCCGATGACCTGATCCTGCACGACGGCCTCGCGCACGACAGCATCCTGCAGGGTTGCAACCTCTCCGGGGCAAGGCGCCGCCCCTTCCCGCACAACGACATGGCGGCGCTCGACGTGATGCTCGGGCGGATCAGGCACCACTACCGCCGTGTCCTGATCGTGGTCGAGGGCGTCTACAGCATGGATGGCGACATCGTCGACCTGCCGGCCCTCATCGAGGTCAAGCAGCGGCACGGTGCCATGGTGATGATCGACGAGGCGCACAGCATCGGCGTTGTGGGGCCGCACGGCGGCGGAGTCGGCGATCACTTCGCCGTGGACCGCTCGGCCGTGGACCTGTGGTCGGGCACATTGTCGAAATCACTGGCGGGCTGCGGCGGCTACGTGGCCGGTACCGCACGCGTCGTCGACTACCTCAAGGCCTCCGTTCCCGGGTTCGTCTACAGCGTGGGCATGACCCCGGCGAACGCCGCAGCCTCGCTCGCCGCACTCCGGGTCCTGCGCGAGGAACCGGAGCGACTGCAGCGGTTGCGTGAGAACGCGGAACACTTCCTGCAACTGGCCCGGCAGGCCGGCATCGACACAGGCGACAGCTTCGGTTCGCCGGTCATCCCCGCCATCGTCAAGGACTCGTCCAAGGCCCTCCGCCTGTCGGCGGCGCTGTTCGACGCGGGGATCAGCGTCAACCCGATCCTTCATCCGGCAGTGGCGGAGGAGTTGACGCGGCTCCGGTTCTTCGTCACCAGCGAGCACACCGCGCAGCAGATCGAGTCCTCCGTGTCCGTGCTCGCCTCCCACTGTCACTCGTTGAACAGCTGAACTCCCGGCGTCCCCCGGGCATGCGGACGCCCCGACCGAGAAGTCCACACGCGAAGCGAGGAGCAGCCTCCGGTGAAGCCTCCCCCAGTATCGTCCCCCGAGGCCATGACGGGGACAGCGACCGTCACGTCGGGTGAGACGTCCGGCAGCACGTCGCCCCCGGGCCGGCCGGCGCGCCTTCCACTGCCGCTGCGCCGTCCTCGAGCCGTCCTCACGGCCTGGCTGTTCCTCGTCGTCCTGGCCGGGATTGTCGCGGGCGGCACACTCAACGTACTGAAAACCGGTGGGTTCGACGATCCGTCATCGGATTCCGCCGCAGCCACGCGGTTGCTTCGGGACAAGTTCCCCGCCGCACAGCCCAACCTGTTCGTGCTCGTACGGGACAAGGGCGGGGACGCGGACAGCACGGCGGCCACCCGTGCCGGACGGTCCCTGCTCGAGAAGTTGTCGCGTGAGCGCGCCGTGCACATCGTGGCCTCGTACTACCGAACCCCCGACCCGGCGCTCCGCTCGGCCGACGGTGCGGTGGGCCTGACCGCGGTCACCGTCGCCGGCGACCAGGATGCCGCCGACCGCAAGACCAAGGACCTTTACACCAGCCTCGCCGGAGAGCGCAGTGACGTCGAGGTGCGCTTCGGCGGTATCACCCAGATCAACAACGATCTCAACGACCGGACCGAGCAGGACCTCAAGCTCGCCGAGTCGGTGGCAATTCCGCTGACGTTGCTGCTGCTGGTCCTGGTCTTCCGAGGTGTCGTCGCGGCGCTGCTGCCACTGGCCGTCGGGGTGTCGGCCATCGTCGGGGCGATGGCGGTGCTGTGGTGCCTGGCCCAGCTGACCTCGGTCTCGGTGTTCTCCACCAATCTGATCACCGCCCTTGGTCTCGGTCTCGCGGTGGACTACAGCCTGCTGATCGTGGCTCGCTACCGACAGGAACGCGCCACCGACGGCGACGACATGGCGGCGTTGCTGCGCACCCTGCGTACAGCGGGCCGCACAGTGGTCTTCAGCGCCGCGATCGTGGCCAGCGTGCTGCTCACCTTGCTGGTCTTCCCTCTGTACTTCCTGCGGTCCTTCGCGTTCGCGGGCGTGGCGACCGTGGCGATCACGGTTTTGGGCGCGCTGGGACCGCTGCCCGCCATGCTTCTGCTGTTGGGGAAGCGGGTCGACAAGTGGCGCGTGCTGCCGACGCGCGCCGCGCAGGTCGTTCCCGAGCGCCGGCTGTGGGGCCGCATCGCCGGGGGCTCGATGCGCCGCCCCGCGTTGTGGGGCTTGCTGGCGACCATCGGGCTGGTGGTGCTCGCCCTGCCACTGGGCCACGCGCAGTTCGGCATCCCGGACGAACGCGCCCTGCCGAAGAACACCGAGAGCCGGCAGGTGGCCGAGGCGCTGCGTACGGGCTTCGCCGGCAGCGCAGGCGGTGACACGATCAGCGCGGTGGCGCCGGCATGGGACCGGGACCCCTCGGCAACCGCCTTGGCCACGTACGCCCGGACGCTCTCCCGTGTGCCCGGTGTCGACCGGGTGGACAGCCCTGTCGGCCGCTTCGTCCACGGCAGGGCACAAGCCGTGACCCCAGGGGCGGACAGCGCAGCGGTGGCCCTGCGCAACGATCGGAGCGTACGGCTCGACCTGCACACCCGTGTCGTGCCCTACTCCCCCCAGGGAAGCCAACTGGCCGAAAGGGTGCGCGCGGTCCCGGTGCCCGGTCATCGGGAGGTGTACATCGCGGGACTGGCCGCGCAACTGGTGGACACCACGGACGCGTTGGCGGACGGACTGCCCTGGGCGCTCGGCCTGACCGCGCTGATCACCCTGGTGCTGCTTCTGCTGGCCACGGGCAGCGTGCTTCTGCCGGTCAAGGCGGTTCTGCTCAATGCCCTCGGGCTGGCGGCGGTCGTAGGCGCGATGGTGTGGATCTTCAACGACGGCCATCTGTCCGGTCTCCTCGGCTTCACCCCGTCCCCGCTGGCCATCACGATGCCGGTGCTCCTGGTGTGCGTGGCGTACGCGCTGTCCATGGACTACGAGATCTTCCTTCTGTCCCGTATCAAGGAACGGCACATCGCCGGAGACCCCGCTGAGTTGTCGGTCCGCGCCGGCCTCGGCGAAAGCGGCCCCCTCATCAGCGCCGCCGCGGGCCTGCTGGCTGTCTCCTTCTTCGCCATCGCCCTGTCCGGAGTCTCCCTGGCCAAGTTCTTCGGCCTGGGCACCGGCATCGCCATCCTCCTGGACGCCGTGCTGATCCGCGGAGTGCTGGTCCCGGTGTTCTTCCGGCTGGCCGGCCCCCGTGCCTGGTGGGCCCCTGATTCCGTGAAAAGGCTGACTCGCAAGATCGAGATGGCCTCCGGCCACTGACCGTCCCCTCTGACCGAGCCGCCGACGGGGGAGTGTGCGGAGCCTGAGCGTCACCTGGACAGCCGTCCAGGCGGGCGACCGGAAAACTCTGATGATAGCCAGGACCTGGGGGGTCGTCAGATCGAGTGCGAAACAACGGTCAAGGAGCCCGCCGATGCGCATTTCTGTGCGGCGAACAGCATCCGTCGCCCTGATGACAGCCCTTCCCGCCCTTGCCCTGGCGGCGCCCCTCCCGAGCGCGGCGGAACCGCGGCGTGGCCCCTCGGGGGCGATCCCTGGGCAGTACATCGTCACCTTGGACCCCGGTACCGCGCCGATCGCCGTCCTTGAGGGGCTGGGAGTCCAGCCGCTGTTCACCTACCGGCACGCGCTGTCCGGCTTCGCCGCCAGGCTCACCGCCGGGCAAGTGCAGCGGGTGCGTGCCGCGCCGGGGGTCGACGAGGTGGAGCAGGACGTCATGGTGACCATCCCGCTCGGCGAGGACGCCCCTGCCGACAGCGACCTGGAGCCCCCGCCACCGGTGGGCGTGCCTGGCGAGCCCCCGGGGCCGGTGGACTTCCCCCAGGACATGGGCACCCCCGACGCCCCGTCAGCCGATCCCGCGCCGCCGGGTGAGTTTCCGCCGCACGAGCCAGGGCCGGGACAGCCGCTCCCCGAGCAGGCTGGGCCGGAGGAAGGAGTGGTGGCGCTGCCGCCCGATGCGGCGCCGGCGGGGTCACCCCCCTCCCCGGGGCCCGGTATCAAGCCGGTGCTGCCCCAGGGCCATCCCGCCGCGTCTTCGGGGCCCCCGGCCGTGGCCTCCGGTCCCGCGCGGGCGAAGGGAGTCCGCGGGCTGGGCGGCTTCACACCCTGGGGTCTGACCCGGATCAACAACCGGGCCCTCGGCGGGTTCGGTTACTCCGTCCGGGCCACCGGCGCGAAGGTGACCTCGTACATCGTCGACAGCGGCATCGAGTTCTCCCACCCGGACTTCGGGGGGCGGGCCGTGCCCGGCTACGACGCCATCGGGGACGGTCTGGACGGCGGGGACTGCAACGGCCACGGTACCCATGTGGCGGGCACCGTCGGCGGCAGTTACACGGGTGTGGCCCGCAAGACGACGCTGGTGTCGGTGCGGGTCTTCCCCTGCGTCGGTCGTACGGCGAACTCAGCAGTCATCGCCGGCATCGACTGGGTCGCCGGGCACGCGAAGAGGCCCGCGGTGGCGAACCTGTCCTTCGCCGGGCGCTGGTCGCTCGCCACCAACCGTGCGGTGGAGGGGCTGGCCAGGGCCGGGGTCTTCCCGGTGGCCGCGGCGGGCAACGAGAACGTCAACGCGTGCTTCGTCTCCCCGGCGAGTTCCCAGTCGGCGTTCACGGTCGGCGCGATCGACCAGGAGGACCGCAGGGCCTGGTTCAGCAACTGGGGTACCTGCGTGGACATCCACGCGCCGGGTATGGGCATCCTGTCCGCTTACCTCAACGGGAGCTTCCGCGACCTGGACGGCACGTCGATGGCCGCCCCGCACGTCACCGGGATCGCCGTCCTGTACAAGGACACCCACGGTGACGCGTCCTTCGCGACGCTGAGCGAGTGGCTCACCGGCCACGCGATCCGCAATGTGCCCATCGACGGCGGTTACGGCACCGCCCGGCTGAGCGCCTTCACCAATGGCCTGTGAGGCCCGCCCCGGCCAGAGGCCGCCGGAGAGAGTACCCCCGGCGGCCTCGGACGGGTGGGGCCTGCGTCAGCGGTTGACGCAGTAGTTGCCGGTCGTCGGGTTCAGGAGGGACCAGTGGTTGTGCCCGTTGCCGCAGTGGTTGATCGGGATGTTGATCGGGTGCTGGATGACGTTGCCGCTCAGGATGCCGGGGGAGCCGACCGCGATGGCCGAGGCGTAGGCGCCGCTGAAGCCGTAGCCGTCGTAGCCCTTGTCGTAGCTCTTGCCGTAGCCCTTGCCGTAGCCCTTGCCGTAGTCGTCGGCGAGAGCGCCGGCTGCCGAACCGAGGACGAGGGCACCGGCGGCGATCGTCGTGGCGACGGCCTTCGAGAAACGGATCACGTTCATGCCTTTCATGCTTGATGGGACCAAAGGTCGTGATCTGGTCAACGATCGGTTTTGCCCCGAGATGCGCGTTATCACCCGAATAGTCGTACCGGATGTGGATTCCCTGTGGCGAATCGTCAGTTTTTTGGGTGCGCCTGCCGGGGAGCACCGCGTGAGGGCACTGGTGGGCGGCGTACGCGCGCGAACCGGCCCGGGGGCTGCGACCCGTCCCCGCCGTGCCCACGTGGCCCCCTTCGGCGCCCGCCCCGGCCTCGCCGTCCGCCCCTGCTTCGATGAACGCCCCGGCCTCCGTGGCCGCCGCGGTTCGGACGAACGCCCCGGCTTCGGCGTCCGCCCCGGTGCCGGTGCCGGTGCCGGTGCCGGTGGCCGTACCGTCCGGAGCCGCGGGGACCGGCGGGGGATGGCGAGGAGAAAGCGAGGACGGCCGCCCGTACCGGGCGGCCGTCCTCGCCTGTGCGGTCCTTGCGCGTCCCTCAGCGCCGCGCCAAGTGGCGCCGTACCGTCGCCATCCGGGCGGAGGCGCGCTGCCTGGGCGCGCGGTGCCGGCCCCGGGCCGTACGCCGGGCCCGCCGTGCGGCCAGGGCGCCCGCGACCCGGCGCCGCAGTACGCTGCACCGCCAGACCAGCAGCGGTACCAGGGTGGTGAGCAGCGCGATCGCGGCCCACGTGCGCATCGCCGCGTGGGCGTGGCCGAGGAAGACCGAGGCGAGCAGCGAACCGGCGAACAGGGCCGCCCACAGCAGGTGGACGCGGAAGGTGGCGAGCCGGTCCGGGCGGGCCGGGCCGGCCCCGGCCGCGGCGACCGGGGCCGACGGGCGCCGCAGCAGCGTCGTCACGAGGGAGAGCGCGTGGTACGGGGCGGCCACCGCGGACATCACCATCCCGGCGACGCCATAGGACCCCTTCGGCTTGCGGGGGCTGACGTTGCGCCCGCGGTTCCCCAGGCACAGGGCGATCCGGAAGGCGACGGCGGTGCCGTGCAGCGTCAGCCACACCGTGGGATCGATCGGCGCGCCGGAGGCGCCGAGCCCCAGGAAGAGGACGCAGGCCAGCGCGGAGAGGAACCAGCCGAGGCCCGTCAGGGGGTAGTGGACGGCCGTCAGCGTGTAGGTGATCAGGCTGCCGGGGCGCAACTTCCACGGGGCCTTCCAGAACTGCCGCAGGAGGGACTCGCAGATGCCGCGGCTCCGGCGCAGTTGCTCGTCGAGGAAGCCGGTCCAGGAGGACGGTTCCCCGCCGGCGGCCACCACGTCCGGGGTGTGGACCGAGCGCCACTTGCGGCCGGTGGCGGGGTTGCGGCGGGCGTGGATCTCCAGTCCGGTGGCCAGGTCGCCGGCGGCGGAGTCGTACAGGCCGCCGGCCTGCCGCAGCGCGCAGACGCGGACGACGTTGGCGGTGCCGGTGAAGAGGGCGGAGCCGTAGCGGTTTCCGGCCCGCTGAGCGGGCGTGTGGACGAGGGACCGATGACTCTCGGCGGCCCTCGCCACGGCCGTGTCGTGGTCGCCGTGGACCTGCGCCCCGACGACGAAGGCGACGTCCGGGTCGCGGAAGTAACCGAGCGTCCGCTCCAGGTAGTTGGGGAGCGGGAACTGGCCGGTGCCGACGCAGGCCGTGAAGTGGTAGCCGTCGCCGTGGGCGTCGAGCCAGGCGTTGTGGACGCCGTGCCGGGCGCCGGCGCGGAAGGCGCCCTTGGGCTGGTTCCAGCGGTCGACGCCCTTGCGGGTGAAGTGTCGTACGCCCAGCGCCTCGCAGAGCCGCCGGAGCTCCGGATCGTCGTCCTCGTCCAGCAGCCACACGTCGACGGGGCCGTCGTGCCGGACGCGCACGGCGCCCTCCAGCGTGGCCCGCACCGTCTCCAGGGACTCCTCGCCCGGGGCGGCGGAGGTCAGCAGGGCGACCCGGGTGCCCGGCGCCGGGGCGACCGGGACCGGGTCACGGCCGACGAGGGTGGCGTGGGCGTGGGCGAGGACGGTGACGAGCCGGAAGAGCTCGACGAGCCCGAGGCAGACCAGCACCGCGACGTCCGCGACGTGCGCCCACTGCGGTACGGCCTCGCGGGCCGTCCAGTGGCGCGGCTGCACGAGCCAGACCAGCACGGCCAGCGAGGCCAGGGGCGCGGCGGTGAGCAGCAGCCAGGTGCGGATCCGGTGTCGCTCGCGGGACATCAGGCTGCGGTACCTGACCCGGTACAGCACCCCTGGCCGTGGGGGGTCGTTGAGGGGGCCGGCGAGCGTCCCGTGGCGCGCGTAGTCGTCGTGGCGGGGAGCGCCGGCGTCCGCTGCCGGCCGGTCGCCGTCTCCGGTGGCCGGGGAGGGGACGAGCCCGCCGGGCCGGGCGGGCGTCTTGCGCATGCTGCTGGGCGTGATCGTCACGGCGACCCCGTAGGAGGAGAGAGGTGAAGGAATCACCGAAAGGTGGGAAGTGGTACAAAATGCCTGATGGGCACTGAGAAAGTAGCAAACAGCCCTAGAGTTGTCCGACAAGACGACAATCGGCGTGGCGTAGTGCGCGGCCATTGCCCGTTACGACCTGCCGCGGATACGCTGCGTTCGCGATACCGATCGCTATACGGAATCTCGAACAGGCGCCGGAGAGAGCGAGCAGAGATGGGACGTCTCGTACCCGCCGTGACCAGAGCCCTGGACATCCTGGAGCTCTTCCTCGAAGGCGACGGCACGATGTCCGCGCCCGAGATCACCCGCCGGCTCGGCCTGCCGCGCACCACCGTGCACGAGCTGGTGACGACCCTCGCCGCGCGCAACTACCTGGTGCCGCAGGCCGGTCAGTCCGGTCGCTACCGGTTGGGCGTGCGCACGTACCAGCTGGGCAGCCGCTACGCCGAGCAGCTGGACCTCGCCGCAGAGGGCCAGCAGGTGGCCCGCTCCGTCGCGGAGACCTGCGACGAGACGGTGCACGTGGCGATCCTGGAGGGCACCGACGTGATCTACATCGCCAAGGTGGACAGCACCCACGCGGTGCGGATGGTGTCGGCCGCGGGGCGCCGGCTGCCCGCGCACTGCACCTCCGTCGGCAAGATGCTGCTGGCCTCGCTGCCCGCCGACGACCTCGACGAACGCCTGCCCGCGGACGGGCCGCTGGCCGCGATGACGGAGCACAGCATCACCTCGGCCGGCGAACTGCGGCGGCAGCTCGGCGCGGTGCGCGAGCGGGGCGTCGCCGTCGAGCGACGCGAGTCCAACCCGGACGTCTCCTGCGTCGCCGCCCCCGTCCGCAACTCGGCAGGGCAGGTGGTGGCGGCGCTCAGCATCTCCGTGCCGATGATCCGCTGGAGCGAGGAGCGCCGGGCTGAGCTGGAGGAGCTGGCCGTCAAGGGGGCCGCGGAGCTGTCCGAGCGCCTCGGCCACCGGGGAGGTGTGCGGTGAGCGGGGTCGAACTCGCCCTGAAGGCCGGGGCGCGGCTCGGCGAGGGCCCCACCTGGGACCCGGCCGGCGCGCGGTTGCTGTGGGTGGACATCCTCGCCTCCCGGGTGCACTGGTACGACCCGGCCGGCGGCGGCACCTCGGTGATGGCGACCGGACAGCACGTCGGCGCGGCCAAGCCGCGCGCGGCCGGCGGCGTGGTGGTCAACCTGCGCGACGGCGTGGGGCTGTACGACGCGGACGGCGCCTTCCGCTGGCTGCACCGCGACCCCGTTCCCGGCCGCCGGGCCAACGACGCGGCCGTGGACGCCACCGGCACCCTGTGGGCCGGCACCATGCGCTACGACGAGGCGCCGGGCGGCGGGACCCTGCGCCGGGTGGCCCCGGACGGCACGGTCGTGCCCGTGCTGGACGACGTGACCGTCAGCAACGGCACCGACTGGAGCCCCGACGGCTCCCTCATGTACTACGTGGACAGCCCGACCCGGCGCGTCGACGTCTTCGACGTCGACCGGGACACCGGACTCGTCGGCGGGCGGCGGCCGTTCGCGGTGATCGAGGAGGGCGCCGGGCTCCCGGACGGCCTCACGGTGGACGCCGAGGGCTGCGTCTGGGTGGCCCTGTGGGACGGGGCCGCGGTCCGTCGCTACACCCCGCGGGGCGATCTGGACCGGGTCGTGGAGGTGCCGGTGGGGAGGCCCACCGCCTGTGCGTTCGGCGGGCCGGCGCTGACCGATCTCTACATCACCTCCGCGAGCACGGGCCTTGACGCCCGGGAGCTCGCGGAGCGGCCGCTCTCGGGATCGCTGCTGGTGGTGCCGGGAGCCGGGCAGGGGATGCCCGATGTGCCGTTCGGTGGTTGATTCCGTGGTGGTTCGGGGTTGATTCGGGGCTGATCGACGCCTAAACCCGCATGTCCCGGGTTTCACAGAGGTTTCACGGGATCAACGGCCGACTCGTATGTACGTCCTATCGTCATGTCACATACGCTGCCGGAGCAATGGACTACTGCGCAGCATGCCGACGGCACATCAACGGCGCCCTGTCTTGCCCGGGGTGCGGAACGCCCGCTCACCAACTCGGTGCGCACGGGCCTGCCGACGCGCCCGTGCAGGGGCCCGCGACCGGCGAGGGCGAGGACCCCGCGGCCCCCGAGGGCGGTCGGGCGGAACGCCGCAAGGCCGCGGGGCGGGGCTCCGCGGACAGCGCCCCGCGCCGTTCCGGCAGCCGGGCCCGCACCCGCCGCGTCCGCACCCGCCGCCGTTCCCGGCTGCTGGTCGGCACCCTGGTGGGCGCCGCGATCGTGCTCGTCGGCTGGAGCGTGGCGGAACTCCCGCTCGCCGGTTACGTGACGAGCACGGACCCGGCCGCCTCGGACCACGCACAAACCGACGGCGCCTCCCCGAGCGCGACCTCCTCGCCCGGTGGCGACCCCTCCGGGGACCCGAAGGCGCCCGCCTCCGACATCTCGGCGTCCGCGAGCGCCTCCGCGTCGCCCAGCGCCTCGGAGAGCGACAAGAAGTCGTCGTCCCCCTCGGCCTCCGCCTCCACCCCGGCCGGTCACTCGCCCTCCGGCCCAGGGGCCACGGCCCCTGCCGGCGGCGGTGCCACCACCTCGGCCCCGTCGAACTCGGCCCCGGCGTCCCCGCCCGCCACAGACACGCCGCCGCCGACGCCCAGTTGCACCCGTTTCCTGTGGTGGTGCACCTGACGGGCACCGGGCCCGCCCTCCCGGCACGATCACCCACCCGCTTCAGCGACCCGCGGCGACGACCGGCTCCGCCGGCCGTCGCCGCGGTGTGCGACGGGACACGCCCGCGCCGATTTATTTGACTTCATCAAACATCCAGGCTCATGGTTAGTTAAGAACCTAAAGCTTTGGAGGCGTTCCCCCATGCCGAAGAGCCGTGAATGGCACCTGGTCGCCCGCCCCCACGGGTGGCCGAAGCCGGAGGACTTCGCGCTGCGCGAGACCGAGGTCCCCGAGCCGGGACCCGGTGAGATCCTCGTGCGCAACCTCTACGTGTCGGTCGACCCGTACATGCGCGGCCGCATGAACGACGCGAAGTCGTACGCGGAGCCGTACCGGCTGGACAAGCCGATGCAGGGCGGCGCCGTGGGCCGGGTCGTCGCCTCGGGCGCGGAGGGCTTCGCGCCCGGTGACCACGTGCTGCACTTCCTCGGCTGGCGCGAGTACGCCCTGGTCAACGCCGAGACCGTGGTCAAGGTCGATCCCGGCCTCGCCCCGCTGAGCACCTACCTGGGCGTGCTCGGGATGACCGGCCTCACCGCCTACGCGGGCTTGCTGCGCGTCGCCGGGCTCAAGGAGGGCGACGCGGTCTTCGTCTCCGGCGCGGCGGGCGCGGTCGGCAGCCAGGCCGGCCAGATCGCCAAGCTCAAGGGCGCCTCCCGGGTGATCGGCAGCGCCGGCTCGGACGAGAAGGTCAAGCTCCTCGTCGAGGAGTACGGCTTCGACGCCGCCTTCAACTACAAGAACGGCCCCGTGGCCGAGCAGCTGGCGGCCGCCGCGCCCGACGGCATCGACGTCTACTTCGACAACGTGGGCGGCGAGCACCTTGAGGCGGCCATCGGCGCCCTCAACCTGCGCGGCCGGGTGGCCGTCTGCGGCATGATCTCGATCTACAACGCCACCGAGCCCGCCCCCGGCCCCCGCAACCTGGCCCGGCTCATCCAGAACCGACTGCGCATCGAGGGCTTCCTCGTCGGCGACCACTACGACCTGCAGCCGCAGTTCGTCCAGGAGGTCGGCGGCTGGATCCGAGAGGGCAGGCTGCGCTACCGCGAGACCGTCGTCGACGGGATCGAGAACAACCTGGAGGCCTTCCTCGGCGTCCTGCGCGGCGACAACACCGGGAAGATGCTGGTGCGTCTGCCCGAGTGATCCGTCCCGGGCGGGAACGGGGACGGGGGGCGTGCCCGGGCGGGCGCGCCCCTCACGCGCCGCCGGGTTCCCCGTCCTCGCGGGCCGCCCGCCGCCTCTTCGTCCTGGTGCGCAACGAGCCGCGCGGCGAGCCCCGTGCTTCCCGTCGACCCCGCCGCGGTGCGCGGGTCGGTGCTCGTCGGGGCGGCCACGTGTGACGCCCGGGTGCTCGGGGGCGCGTCCGCGCGGGCCTTCCCGGATTGTGTGGTCGCCCCGCTGGGCGGCCCGCGCGCGGCGCTGCCGGAGGGCGCCGCTCTGACACGCCTCCAGGGCGCTACGCCGTGGGCGCCGGCCCCAACGAGGAACTCGTGCCCGCCGGGCCGGGCTTCGCGTTGCGCGCGGCCTACCGGGACGCCGCGGGCCGGGTCCCGGGCACCTGCACGCCGCCCGGTGGCCACGTCCAGTGGCTGGGCAGCGACCTGCCCGCCGGAGTGACCCACGCCGCTCTGCGCTCGGTCGAGTGACCGGCACGTTCACCCCATGCGAGAGCGGCGCCCACCACTTCGCCCCCCCCGGGGGCCTGGGCGGCTTCCGCCTCGCCGTGGACGGCGCGGTGATCTTCGACGGGACGCAGGTTGCGGGCCCCGAGTCCCCGCGGGCGCCGTGACGGAGGCCCGCATCACGCTGCCGCGGCGCGCCGCGCAGATCCGGGACCCCTCGGAGGGTGACTGGCGCACTCTCGCGGGTACGTACACCGCCGAGGTCGCGCGCAGCTTCGCTGACCGCCGTCTCACGGTGCCGGTGGCCGTGGACGGCTGATCCAGGCACCCCGGGGAGGTCCCTGACACCCTCCCCGGGGTGCGGGGTCGCCACCGGCCGCACGATGACGGGACGTCAGGACCCTTACCGGGTAGGGTCCCCCGGCCGGCCCCCGCCCGATTGCGCGCCGCCTCCCGCGACGTGACGCTCGTGCCAACCGCGCCCCACCCCAGGCGTCCACCCGAGGAGCTGCGATGACGGCACGTACGCGCACCCGTCCGGTCCTGGCCGGCGCGGCACTCGTCCTGGCCGGCGCTTTCGTGCTGCCGACCGGCTCCGCACGGGCGAGCGGCCCGCCCGCGCCCGCCGTCGCCGGCTGCACGGTGAACGGCCGGCCGGTCACCGGCGGCGTCGTCACCGGCACCGAGGGTTTCGACGAGATCGACTGCCCGGGCGGCGTCCCCGCCGGCGTCGTGGTCGCCGGCGGCGGCGGTACCGACGTGATCACCGTCGACGGCGGCAACGCGGGAGCCGTCGACGGCGGCGGCGGGGCCGACCTGATCGAGATCAACGGCGAGAACAGCGGCCGGGTCACCGGCGGCGACGGCGACGACCTCGTGGACCTGATCGGCGACGCCGACGCCAACTCGGGCACCGTCAGCGGCGGCCCGGGTGACGACGTGCTCTTCCTGAAGGCCGTGGACATCGCCGGCAACGGCGTCGTCAGCGGTGACACCGGCTCCGACGTCTGCCTCTTCGACCCGGACCCTTCCGGCGCCCGGGACTGCGAGGTCGTGGTCTGAGCCGTAACGGCCGCCCGTGGTTCGCATACCCTGTCGCGCATGCGAGATCTTGCCTCCGGGATACGGCTCTTCGTCGACGGCCAGCGCTGGGTGCTCCGGCACGGCCGCTGGTTCGGCTTCGGGCTGCTGCCCGCGCTGATCACTCTCGTCGGCTACGCGGCGGCACTGGTCGTCCTCGCCTTCTGGGCCGACGACGCGACCGCCTGGGCCACGCCCTTCGCCGACGACTGGGACTCGCCCTGGCGCGGCCTGTTCCGCGGGCTGCTCACCGCGATCGCCTTCGGCGGTGGCCTGCTGCTGGCCGTGATCTCCTTCACCGCGGTGACCCTCCTGGTCGGCCAGCCCTTCTACGAGTCCCTCGCCGAGCGGGTCGACGTCAGCGAGGGCGGCGCGCCGGACGCCCCTGAGGTCCCGCTGTGGCGGGAGTTGCTGCGGTCCGCCCGGGACAGCCTTCGGGTGCTGGTCCGGGTCGCGGCCTGGGGCATCCTGCTCTTCGCCGCCGGCTTCATCCCCTTCGTCGGCCAGACGGTCGTCCCCGCGATCGGCTTCTGCGTCTCCGGCTACTTCCTCGCCCTCGAACTCAGCGGTGTGGCCTTCCAGCGTCGTGAGGTGCCGTTGCGGGAGCGGATGCGGATGTTGCGCGGGCGGATGGCACTGACGCTCGGTTTCGGTGTGCCGTTGATTCTGTGCTTCCTGGTGCCGTTGGTGTCCGTGCTGCTCATGCCGGGTGCGGTGGCGGGTGCGACGCTTTTGGTGCGGGCGTTGGCGCCGCCGCGGGAGGACCCGGAGCCGCGGTCGGAGTCGGACGCGCCGGTGGGGCCGCCGGCTTTCCGCAAGCCGTAGCGGCCAACGCGCGACCCGGAGGGAACCGTTCGGCCCCGCCGTGTGACCAGTCCCCCGGAGAACGCGAGCGCGCCGGCATCCCGTTCGTCAACCACCACCCGCGCACGGTCGCCGCGCAGCCGGAGGCCGCGGGGCTGCGCGTCGAGCGGCGGATGCCGGTGTCCAACCTGCCCAGCACGCGGCTGAAGCGGGTGGTCCCGCACTCGGCGCTGGTACGGGCCGAGGGGGCGCTGCGGTCCCCGCCGGCCCGTGTGGGGGTTCGGGCCGAGGGGGCGCTGCGGTCCCCGCTCGCCCGTGTGGGGTTCGGGCCGGGCATCTTCTTCCTGGTCCGCCAGCCGGTCCGGCGTCCGGGACCTCTGGCGCGGCGGCGTCCGCGTGCGGCATGCTCCGGGCGGCCGACCCGTATCCGACCGCCCGGAGGTTCCCCGCCATGCGGCTGCCGCTCCACCTCGGTGTGCCCGCCGACGTTCCGTTGCCCACGGTCGAGGAGCTGCGCCTGGAGATGGCGGTGCCGCGGGAGATCCTGCGCCGCAGCGGCTTCCACACCGCGGCCCCGCGGTTCGCCCGGGCGCTGGCGGAGGCCCGTGACGCGGCCGCGGCCGCCCGGAGCGTACGGTGGCACGGGCGCGCCCTGTGGCGGGCCGCGGTGGACCGGGCCCAGGGCCGCGGGCCGGCGGAGGGTGACCTGAGCCACGACGACGACCGGCCGCTGTACTGGGCCCGGCTCGCTCTCGGCCGGGAACTGCGGCGCTGGGAACCGGCGTTCACGCTGCCCGCCGCCGTCCGTGCGGCGCTGCGGGAGCGCCTGGAGCGCGCCTCGCGCGGGCAGGACGCCGTCCCCCCGCCCGCGGCCGAGGGCGGCCGGCGCATCCTGCTGACCGGCTTCGACCCCTTCCGGCTGGACACCGACATCCGGCGCAGCAATCCCTCCGGGGCCGCGGCGCTCGCCCTGGACGGCGTCACCCTCGAGACCGCCGCGGGTCCGGCCCGTGTCGAGAGCGTCGTCTTCCCGGTGCGCTGGGGCGACTTCACCGACGGCACGGTAGAACGCGTCCTGCGCCCCCGGTTCCTGCCCGGCCCACGCCGTGTCGACCTCTTCGCCACCGTCAGCCAGGGCCGGGACGGACGCTTCGACCTCGAACGCTTCAACGGCGCCTGGCGCGGCGGCCTCCCCGACAACGCCGGCCTTTCCGTCGTCGGCACGGTCCCGGTCACCGCCCCGGAGCGGCAGCCGCAGTGGACGGCGTCCACGCTCCCGTACGCGGCGATCGCCGCCGCCGGCACCGGCCCCTTCCCCGTGCACGACCGCACCACCGTCACCGAGGTCCCGGCCGGGGCCACCGCTCCCGTCACCCGCGACAGCGGCCCGAGCCCGGGCTCCGCCGCCCGCGCCGGGGGCGGCGGCGACTACCTCTCCAACGAGATCGCCTACCGCGCCACCCTGCTCCGGGACAGGCTCGCGCTGCCCGCCCCGGGCGGCCATGTCCACACCCCCGTGCTGCACTTCGGCCCCGGCAACACGGATCCGGCCACGGGCACGGTCAGCGACCCCGCTTTCCTCGCCCAGCGCCGGGCGGTCACCGCCCAGATCCGCGCCCTCCTCGTCGCGGCCGCGGTCACGCTCGGCTGAGAGACATACGCCGCGGTTCCCATACGGTCCGCCGAGGCCGTCCCCGGTGACCGCCCGGACCTCGGTTGCGCGCTCGCCACCGCCGCCGGCGCCCGCGCGCAGGGGATGCGGTGACTGAACGGAAGCCCGGCCGCGCCCGTATGAGACCCGGGACGGCCGCAAGATAGCCGAACCATTCACCGCTTGTCATACAAACAACCCATATGCACCACATGTGAGGGATGTGTGACAAGGTCGTGCAGGCAAGGGGAAGTCGGCCGCCGCGGCGCGGCCCCGTGAGCGAGGGAGGTTCTGCCGTGACCGTCGCTGTCGGCGTCACCGGTCATGCCACCGAGTTGTTCCGCGCCAACACCGCGCACAGTCCCTCGTACTTCGCGCTGCGCCGCGCCGCCGGCGGCCTGTCGTCCTCCGGCGGAGGACGCGACATCGTCGACTTCTGCATCCCGTGCAACCCGTACTTCCCGAGCCCGGCCATGTACGACAAGCTCCAGGAGTCGATGCGGGACATCCTCACCTACTACCCGAGCAGCACGGACGTCATCACCAACGAGCTGTGCTCCCTGCTCGGGCTGAACCCGCAGACCGTGGCCATGGGCAACGGCTCCACCGAGCTGATCACCTGGATCGACCATCTGCTGGTCCGCGAGAGCCTGGCGATCCCCATACCCACCTTCGGCCGCTGGACCGACCAGCCCATGGAGACCGGCAAGCGCGTCGACATGTTCCTCCTCCCGGAGGCCGCCGGATTCGCCCTCGATCCGGCGGCCTTCGTCGCGTTCGTCCGCGCGCGGGGTTCCCGTACGGCCGTGATCTGCAACCCCAACAACCCCGACGGGGGCTACCTCCCCAAGCACGCCGTCGTGGCACTCATGGACGCCCTGGCCGACCTCGACCTCGTCGTGATCGACGAGTCATTCCTCGACTTCACCGACGCCGAGGTGTGGCCGAGTGTCGCCAGCGAGGCCGTCCTGCGGCCCAACGTGATCGTCCTGCGCAGCCTCGGCAAGAACTTCGGCCTGCACGGCATCCGCTTCGGCTACCTGGTCGCCAACCCCGCGCTGGCCGGCAAGGTCCGCCGCATGCTGCCGAAGTGGAACCTCAACTCCTTCGCGGAGGCGGTGGTCTTCATGCTCAAGGACCACCGCGAGGAGTACGCGCAGAGCCTGCGCCTGGTCTCCCGCGACCGCCAGGAGATGCTGTGGCAGCTCGCGGCGCTGCCCGGGCTGACCGTCTACCCGTCCCAGGGCAACTTCGTCTTCGTCAAGCTCCCCGACGGAGTCGACGGCGTGGTGCTGCGCGACCGGCTGCTGGCCGAGCACGGGGTGCTGGTCCGCGAGTGCGGCAACAAGCTGGGCAGCAGCAGCCGTTTCATGCGGCTGGTGGTCCGCCCCCAGCCCGACGTCCAGCGGCTGCTCACCGGGCTGAGCACGGTGCTGTACGGCAGCACCTGGTACGCCGCCCCATCGCCCGCGGCGCCCGTCCAGGAGCAGCCCCAGCAACCCCCGCAGACCGCGCCGCAGCAGCTGCCGCAGATCCAGCCCGCGCCGCCGGTACAGCCCGCGATGCCGCCGGCGCAGCCGCTCCCACAGATCCAGCAGGCCCCGCCGCCCCAGCCGCTGTACGAGCAGTCCGTCGCACCGCCCCCGGCCCCGCCGCAGCCGGTCTACGAGGTCAGGCCCGTGCCGCAGCCCCAGCCGCAGCCCCAGCCGCAGGTCCAGTCCCGGCCCCAGCAGCCTGAGGCGCCCGCCCCGGAGACGTACCCCGCGCTGACCGCCGAGGTCCCGGCGGCCTTCGCCTCGGTGCCGCCCGGCACGCCGCGGCCGGCGCTGTACTGGCAGGACGCCTCCTGACGCGTCGCGCCCGCGCCGGCCGGTCGCCCACCGGCCCGCGCGGGCGCGAGGTCACCTGGCCGACCGGAACGAGTGGCTGTCCAGGGTCTTCCACTCCCCGCAGGTGCTCTTCTTGCCGCGCGTCTCGCGGATGACGCAGTGCGTCTCGACCACCCGGCCGTCCCGGGTGATCGCCTTGACCCACACGCCGGAGCCGACGGAGGTCACCGTGGCGCCGCAGACGCCGCGAGGATAGCCGCGGTTGCCGCTGAGGGAGTGCCAGACGAAGCGGCCGCGGGGAAGGGTCCGCCCGCCGATGAAGATCCGGCCCTCGAACACCGCGACGGAGATCTCCTGGTCGCCCCTGCGGAGAGTGGAGTCGATGCTGACGCAGGAGCCGTCGCGGTCGTCCCGTCCGTCGCCCCGGTCGTCCCGGCGCTCGTTGTCGCGGCCGTTGCCCCGTTCGTCGTCGCGGCCGTTCCCACGTTCGTCGTCGCGGTTGCCGCCCTGGTCGTCGTGGCGCTGCTGCTGGGGCTGGTCACCGCGCTCGTCCCGGCCCTCGCCGCTCTCCTCGCCCTGGTCGTCCCGGCGGTCGTCGGCACGCTCGTCGTCGCCCTCGTCCCGGCCGTTGTCGCCCCGGTCGGTCTCCCGGCCGCCCCGCTGGTCCCCGCGGTCGCCGCCGTCCTCGCGGCCGCCGTCGTCGCGGGCCTCCTCGCGGCCGCCGTCCTCGCTCTCCTCCTCCTCGTCGTCGTTGTTGCCGGCGACACTCCGGGTGCCGGGTGGCCGGGGGTCGTTCACGGCTGCCCTCGTGCCGGCGGCGGTGGTCACGGTGCCGGGGGTCGTGGCGAGCACGGGCGCCGACACCGCGGCCGCGGCGACGGCGAGCGGCACGACCACTCCGGTCAGGCGTCCGTATCGCCGGTACCGGCGCGGCCGAGTCGACCTGCCGTCAGGACTCATGGGGGACTCCTCGTCGAATGCGAAAGCCGCAGGGCTTGATCGACGGGATGCGTACCCCCCCGCGCGCGGACTTTCCGCCGCTGTCATTCCGGTGGCCCACCACGGCCGAGGCGGGTTCACCCGGTCTCGGCCCCGAAGTCGACAGGCGGGGGCGCCCGGGAGAGAATCCCGGCCGCCCCCGCCCGCGGGGAGGGTGGCGCCGCTCAGTGGGTGCCGAAGGCGTGCACGGTGGTGGAGCGGTAGGTCTGCCCCGGCCGCAGGACCGTCGACGGGAACGAGGGGTGGTTGGGGGAGTCCGGGAAGTGCTGGGTCTCCAGGCAGAAGCCGTCGCCCTGCCGGTAGACCCGGCCCGAGGAACCGGCGAACGCCCCGGTCAGGAAGTTGCCCGTGTAGAACTGCACACCGGGTTCGGTGGTGGCGATCCGCATGACCCGGCCGGAGACCGGCTCGGTGACCGTCACGATGTGCTCGGGCGCGGCCGTGCGGCCCTTGTCGAGCACGAAGTTGTGGTCGATGCCCTGCCCGTACAGGATCTGCTGGTGCGCCGAGCGGATGTCGCGGCCGATCGGCTTCGCCGTGCGGAAGTCGAACGGGGTGCCCGCGACGGGCGCCAGTTCACCGGTGGGGATCAGGGTGGAGCCGACCGGGGTGTAGCGCCGGGCGGCGATCTGGACCTCGTGGTCGTAGATGCCGCCGTCGCCCTCGCCGCGCAGGTTGAAGTACGTGTGGTTGGTGAGGTTGACGACCGTCGCCTTGTCCGTGGTGGCGGTGTAGTCGATCCGCCACCGCGCGTCGGCGGTCAGGGTGTAGACGACCTTGACCTTCAGCGTGCCCGGGTAGCCCATCTCGCCGTCCGCGCTGGTGTAGCGCAGCACCAGACCGGCGTCCGAGCCCGCCTTGAAGCCCTCGACCGCCCAGACCCGCTTGTCGAAGCCCCGGTCACCGCCGTGCAGGCTGTTCGGGCCGTCGTTGACGGGCAGCTGGTAGGTGTGGCCGTCCAGGGTGAACTGCCCGCCCGCGATGCGGTTGCCGTACCGCCCGATCAGCGCGCCGAAGTACGGGCTGTTCGCCACGTAGCCGGCCAGGTCGTCGAATCCGAGGGACACGTTGACGCGGCGGCCGCGCCGGTCGGGCAGCTCCAGGGTCTGGACGACGCCGCCGTACGAGAGCACCTTGAGGGTGATCCCGCCGTTGCTGACCGTCCAGATGTCGACCTTGGTGCCGTCCTCGAGGGTCCCGAAGTGTTCCTTGCTCACCTTGCTCCTGCCCGCGGGCCTGTGCCTGGCGTCGGCGGTCTGCCGCGCCGCGGCGGCCTTGCCGGCCGCCCAGGCGTTCGTCCCGCTGATCGCGGGCGCGACCGCCCCGAGTGCCGCGCCCGCGATCAATGTACGTCTGTCCACTTGCGGCTCCTTCGATAGGTAGCTGCTTTACGAACCGACCTTGCGCTTGTTCCAGACGTCGAAGCCGACCGCGGCCAGGAGCACCAGCCCCTTGATGACCTGCTGGTAGTCCGTGCCGATACCGACCAGCGACATCCCGTTGTTGAGCACCCCGAGCACCAGGCCGCCGATGATGGCGCCGAGCACCGTGCCGACGCCGCCGGTGGCGGAGGCGCCGCCGATGAAGGCGGCCGCGATGGCCTCGAGCTCGAAGTTGATGCCGGCCTGCGGGACGCCGGCGTTCAGCCGCGCCGCGTAGACCAGTCCGGCGAGCGCGGCGAGCACGCCCATGTTCACGAAGACCAGGAAGACGACCCGCTTGTCCTTGACGCCGGAGAGCTTGGCCGCCGCCTGGTTGCCGCCGAGCGCGTACACATGGCGGCCGATCACCGCGTTGCGCATCACGAAGCCGAAGACGATGAGCAGCCCGGCGAGGATGAGCAGCACGATCGGCACGCCGTGGTAGCTGGCGAGGGTCATGGTGAAGGCCACCACGCAGGCGACGATGGCGAGCAGCTTCAGCAGGAAGAAGTTGCGCGGCAGTACGTCCAGGTCGTACGCCAGCTGCTGGCGGCGGTCTCGGATCTCCTGGACGAGGGCGATGGCGATCACCACGAGACCGATGAGCAGCGTCAGGTTGTGGTAGTTCGTGTGCGGCCCGACCTCGGGCAGGAAGCCGTTGCCGATCTTCTGGAAGCCGGTCGGGAAGGGCGAGATGGACTGGCCCTCCAGGAAGATCTGCGTACCGCCGCGGAAGAGCAGCATGCCCGCCAGGGTCACGATGAACGACGGGATCCCGACGTACGCGATGAAATAGCCCTGCCAGGCACCGGCGACCGCGCCGATGAGCAGGCAGGCGACCAGGGCGAGCGGCCACGAGACGTGGTGGTGGATGATCATCACGGCGGCGGCCGCGCTGACGAAGGCCGCCAGCGATCCCACGGACAGGTCGATGTGGCCGGCGATGATCACGACCATCATGCCGATCGCCAGGATCAGGATGTAGCTGTTCTGGCCGATCAGGTTGGTGACGTTCTGCGGTTTGAGCAGGATGCCGCCGGACCATATCTGGAACAGCGCCGCGATCAGCACCAGCGCGATGATCATGCCGTACTGGCGCATGTTGCGCCGTGCCGCCTGCAGCAGGAGGCCGGTGGCTCCGGCCCCCTCGCCGCCGTGCCCGCCGGCGGCCGCGCCCCCGGCGGGCGGCGGAGGAGTCTTGTCGGTTCTCACCGGGCTGCCCATCTCAGTTACCTCGGTCCATGGTCATGTGGCGCATCAGCACTTCCTGGGTCGCGCTCTCGCGCGGGATCTCCCCGGTCAGCCGGCCCGCCGACATCGTGTAGATGCGGTCGCACATGCCGAGCAGCTCCGGCAGTTCGGAGGAGATGAAGACGACGGCCTTGCCCTGGGCCGCCAGGTCGTTGATGACCGTGTAGATCTCGTACTTGGCCCCGACGTCGATGCCCCGGGTGGGTTCGTCGAGGATGAGGACCTCCGGCCCCGCGAAGATCCACTTGCTGAGGACGACCTTCTGCTGGTTGCCGCCGCTCAGCTTGCCCGTGGTCTCGAAGACCGTCGGGGTCTTGATGTTCATCGTCGAGCGGAAGGACTCGGCGACCCGGGCCTCCTCGTGCTGGTTGACGACGCCGCGCCGGGCGACCTTGGACAGGGCGCTGAGCGAGATGTTGCGGCTGATGTCGTCGATGAGGTTCAGCCCGTAGTGCTTGCGGTCCTCGGTGACGTAGGCGATACCGTGCCCCACCGCCTCCGGGACGGTGCGGGTGCGGATCTCCTCGCCGTGCAGGTAGACCCGGCCGCTGATGCCCCGGCCGTAGGAGCGGCCGAAGACGCTCATGGCCAGTTCGGTGCGGCCGGCCCCCATCAGTCCGGCGATGCCCACGATCTCGCCGCGCCGGACGTTGAGGGAGACCCCGTCGACGACCTTGCGCTGCTGGTCGATCGGGTGGTGCACGGTCCAGTCCTCGACGGCGAAGGCCACCTCGCCGATCTCCGGCTCCCGCTCGGGGAAGCGGTGGTCGAGGTCGCGGCCCACCATGCCGCGGATGATCCGCTCCTCGGTGACGGTGCTGCGGCCGTCCTCGTCGGTGGCCTTCATGCCGAGTGTCTCGATCGTCCGCCCGTCCCGCAGGATCGTGATGGAGTCGGCGACCCTGGCGATCTCGTTGAGCTTGTGCGAGATGATGATGCAGGAGATGCCGTGCTCCTTGAACTCCAGGATGAGATCCAGGAGTTTGCGGCTGTCCTCATCGTTCAGGGCGGCGGTCGGCTCGTCCAGGATGAGGAGCTTGACCTCCTTGGACAGCGCCTTGGCGATCTCGACGAGCTGCTGCTTGCCCACGCCGATGTCGGCCACGCGGGTGGTGGGCGCGTCGGTCAGCCCGACCCGCTTGAGCAGCCGGCCCGCGTGCCGCAGCGTCTCGTTCCAGCTGATGACGCCGCGGGTGGAGTGCTCGTTGCCGAGGAAGATGTTCTCGGCGATGGACAGGTACGGCACCAGGGCGAGTTCCTGATGGATGATCACGATGCCGCGCTGCTCGCTCGCCCGGATGTCGCGGAACTCGCAGGGTTCACCCTGGAAGAGGATCTCCCCTTCGTAACTGCCGTGCGGATAGACCCCGCTGAGCACCTTCATCAGGGTCGACTTGCCCGCACCGTTCTCACCGCAGATGGCGTGGACCTCGCCCTCGGCGACAGTCAGGGTGACGTCGGAGAGCGCCTTGACCCCTGGGAAGGTCTTGGTGATGGAGCGCATTTCGAGGACGGGTCCGGCCATTCCTGCTTTCCGTTCTCCTCGGGTGGTGGGAAGGGGAAGATCGTCGGTCGTGCTCCGGGCTCCGGTACTACTGGAGCTCGGACTCCTTGATGTAGCCGGAGTCGACGACGATCTCCTTGTAGTTCGACTTGTCGACGCTCACCGGCGGCAGCAGGTAGGTCGGGACGACCTTGGTGCCGTTGTCGTAGGTCTTGGAGTCGTTGATCTCAGGCTTGCCGCCGGTCAGCACGGCGTTGCCCATCTGGACCGCGACCTTGGCCAGTTCGCGGGTGTCCTTGTAGACGGTCTGGGCCTGCTCACCCGCGATGATCGACTTGATCGAGGCGACCTCGGCGTCCTGGCCGGTGACGATCGGGAGCGGCTTCTTGGCGGTGCCGTAGCTCACGCTCTTCAGCGCCGAGATGATGCCGCGGGAGATGCCGTCGTACGGGGAGAGCACCGCGTCCACGTCGGCCGAGGTGTACGACTTGCTGAGCAGGTCGTCCATGCGGGCCTGGGCGGTGGCGCCGTCCCAGCGCAGCGTGGTGACCTGGTTGAGCTCGGTCTGGCCGCTCTTGACCACCAGCTGCTTCTTCTCGATGTACGGCTTGAGGGTGTCCATCGCGCCGTTGAAGAAGTACTTGGTGTTGTTGTCGTCGGGCGAGCCGGCGAAGAGCTCGATGTTGAAGGGGCCCTTCTTGCTGCCGTCCTTCAGGCCCAGCTTCTCGACGATGTAACCGGCCTGGAGCTCGCCGACCTTGTAGTTGTCGAAGGTCGCGTAGTAGTCGACGTTCGCCGAGCCCAGGATGAGGCGGTCGTAGGAGATCACCTTGATGCCGGCGTCGTGGGCCTGCTGCAGCACGTCGCTGAGGGCCGAGCCGTCGATGGCGGCGATGACCAGCAGCTTGTCGCCCTTGGTGATCATGTTCTGGATCTGGGCGACCTGGTTCTCGACCTTGTCGTCGCCGTACTGCAGGTCGGTCTTGTAGCCCTGGGCCTGGAACTGCTTGACCATGTTGTCGCCGTCGGCGATCCAGCGCTCCGACGACTTGGTGGGCATGGCGATCCCGATGGTGCCCTTGTCCCCGTCCTTGCTGCCGCCGCCTCCGGTGTTCTCGCTCTGCCCGCAGGCGGTCGCGGTGGCGCCGAGGGCGAGGGTGGCCACCAGCGCGGCGGCGGTGCGCAGACGTGCGGCTCTGGCGATGCGCATGGCTGATCAGATCCTTTCGGCGGTCAGGCGGGGGTCGGTCGCCTGTTCCGGGTCGGTCGTGATGTCCAGGGGGAAGCGGTGGAGCGGTCCCGGCAGCCGCGCGCCCAGCGGGGACTGCCCGCCGTCCGCGCCCAGCCGGGAGAGCAGGTCGAGTACAAGGCGGCCGCGCCGGACCCGCTCGCGGGCGGTCGACAGGGCGACCTCCCGCAGCTGGCGTCCGTACGGGTAGATGCCGGGAGCCTTGCTCAGCCCGAACTTGAGGTAGATCGGCGCGCCGCGGCGGATCAGCTCCGCCGCGTCGTAGAGCCGGACGAAGCCGCCGAGGTCGTCGGGGGCCTCGATGTAGAAGTCCATCGGCGCCCGGCTGACCCGGCGGATCTCGGTGATCTGCTGGAGGGTCAGGTCGGAGGGGATGTTGATGGAGTCGGCGCCCAGCCGCTCCCACACCGCGTAGGCCGCCGGGTTGACCGGGCCGACCAGCGCCGAGACCTTGAAGGTGGTGTCGGCCGGCAGCAGGCCCTGCTCGCGCAGCTGGTGCAGCAGCCACAGCACGCCCTCGTCGGCGACGAGCAGGCAGCGCACGCCCAGGGCGGCGGCACGCAGCGCGTCCTCGACGCAGCCGGCCACCTGGTCGTGGCCGCGGGCGCGCAGGCCCCCGCCGCGGGAGTCGGTGCGGGTCGCGGCGCCGATGTCCCAGGTGCCGCGGGGACCGGTGAACAGGCAGAGCTCGACGTCCCGTTCGGCGCAGGCGGCGACCATCTCGGTGATCTCGGCGTCCGTCAGCATCCAGATGCCGCTGCCCTGGCTGATCCGGTGCACCGGCACCTGCAGCCGCTCGCTCTCCTCCAGCACGGTGGTCAGCGCCTCCGGGCCCTCCACGGAGGGGATCTCGGTGCGCCAGGTGCCGCCGTCGGGGAAGGAGTGCGGGGAGGCGTCGGCCGGGTCGTCCGCCGGTGCGCCGTGACCGAGGAGGGTGAGCGCGTACTGGCCCGGGTGGCGGGGACCGGAGGCGATGCCGGCCGTGCCGGGGCTCGGGGTGGGTGCGTCGGTCACGGTGCTCCTTCGTTCTCGCCGTTCGGTATCTCGGACGACGTTCGATTCATTGGGTATGGGTGGGAACGGATGGGACATCGGGTGTCCGCCGCGCACAGAGCGGTCACGGACGCAGCAGCACCTTCCCCACTTTGGGATCCCGGTTCCCCAGCAGTCCGAGGGCGTCGGCGTACTCCTCCAGGGGCAGGTCGTGCGTGATCAGCGGTGCCGGGTCCAGGATCCCGGCGTCGAAGGCGCGTACGGTGTGCGCCCAGGCGGCGGGCGGCGCCCCGAAGACCGTGTGGACGGTCAGCTGGCGTACCACCAGATCGGTGGGGTCGAGCCCGAGCGCCCCCGGCGCGGGGATGCCGGTCAGCGCCAGGCGGCCGCCGCGGCGCAGCAGCCCCGCCGACGCACGGGCCGCGGAGGCGGACCCGGCGGCCTCGACCACCAGGTCGTAGCGCCCCTCGTCCGCGTCCAGTTCATCGGCCGTGCGAAAGCGCGTGGCGCCGAACGAGGCGGCCGGCTCCGCCCGCTCCCGGCCGGTGCCCACCACCAGCAGCTCCGTCGGCGACACCGCGGCCAGGAACTGCACCGCCAGCATGCCGAGGGTGCCGGTGCCGACGACCGCCACCCGCTCGCCCGGGGTGGCCGGCGTCTTCAGCAGTGCCGCGGCCACGCAGGCGGCCGGCTCCAGGAGGGCGGCGGTGCGCAGGTCGGCCGCGTCGTCCAGGACGTGCAGCAGCCGGGCGGGCAGCGTCAGGGTGTCCGCCATGGCGCCGGGCTGGGTGAAGCCGGTCTCCTCGTACGGCGCGCCGCACAGCGTGGTCTCCCCGGCGTGACAGCGCTCGCAGACCTGGCAGTTGCGGAAGCCCTCGCCGACGACCTTCCGGCCCACCAGGCCGGCGGTCACCCCGGCGCCGACCGCCTCCACCGTGCCGGACCACTCGTGGCCGGGGGTGACGGGGTAACGCACGTACCCCTTCGGGCGGGTGCCGGCGTACATCTCCCGGTCGCTGCCGCAGATGCCCGCGGCGTGCACGCGGACCAGCGCCTCACCCGGGCCGGGCGGCACCGGTTCGATCGGCGTGATCCGGTGCCGGCCGGGTCCGTCGAGCACGACGGCGCGGTGGCTGTGGACGGTCACTTCGCGCCCTTCGGCTTCCGGCGCTCCCAGCCCTCGGCCCACAGGTCGAAGCGGGCCTGCTGCTGGGGGAACTCGGCGGCGGCGTCGACGTCGAGCTCGACGCCGAGGCCCGGCGCGTCCGACAGGGTGAAGTACCCGTCCTCGCCGACCACGGGGGCGCCCTTGACGACCTTCTTGATCTCGGAGTCCGCGAAGTCGTTGAAGTGCTCGAGGATCTTGAAGTTGGGGGTGCACCCGGCGAGCTGGAGGCTCGCGGCGGTGAGCACGGAGCCGCCGACGTTGTGCGGGGCGACCAGCACGTAGTGGGTCTCCGCGGTTGCGGCCAGCTTGCGGACCTCGTTGATGCCGCCGATGTGCCCCAGGTCGGGCTGGATGATGTCGGCGGCCTGGAGCTCGAACAGCTCGCGGAACTCGTAACGGTCGTGGATGCGCTCGCCCGTGGCGATCGGCAGATCGGTGTGGGCGGCCACCTTCGCCAGGGCCTTGAGGTTCTCCGGCGGCACCGGCTCCTCGATCCAGCTGGGCTTGAACGGCGCCAGTTCCCTGGCCACGCGGATCGCGGTGGCCGGGCTGAACCGGCCGTGCATCTCCACCAGCAGCTCGGCCTCGGGGCCGATGGCGTCGCGCACGGCCTCGATGAGGGAGACGGAGTAGGTGGTCGCCGCGTGGTCCAGTTCGAAGTGGCCGGTGCCGAAGGGGTCGATCTTCAGCGCGCGGTAGCCCCGCTCCACCACGGCGCTCGCGGCCTTGTGGTAGGCCTCCGGGGTGCGCTCGGTGGTGTACCAGCCGTTGGCGTACGCCTTGACCTTCTCGTTCACCTTGCCGCCGAGCAACTGCCAGACCGGGACGCCGAGGGCCTTGCCCTTGATGTCCCAGCAGGCCATCTCGACGACGGCGATGCCGGACATGACGATCTCCCCGGCCCGCCCGTAGTCGCCGTACTTCATCCGGCGGACCAGGTCCTCGACCGCGAACGGGTCTGAGCCGGTTATGTGGTTGACCTCCGCCTCGCGGAGGTAGCCGAGCAACGCGTCGGTGTGGCCGAGCATGCGGGTCTCGCCGACGCCCGTGAGCCCCTCGTCGGTGTGGACGAGTACATAGGTGAGATTCCGCCAGGGTGTGCCGACCACATGGGTGCTGATGCCGGTGATGCGCACGGAAGCCGCCCCTTACAGGGTGTCGTTCGAGATTTCGTCACACGTTCGAAATGTTGAAGGGAACGTAGTTACGGGCTCCCGGCGGTGTCAATGGGTGTGCCGGTGAGGTGTCGGCGATGTTGCCGAAGTGAGTCCGTCCGCCCGCGCCGCGTACCGCGCGGTGTCCGAAACCCCGGACGCTCACCGGGCCCGGCCCGGCTAGCGGCCGGCCGAACCCGGCCCGAAGGCCGCCGCGTAGACCAGTCCCGCGAGCTTGGCCTGACCCGCCTCACTCGGGTGGAACCAGTCCCAGCGGCTCAGCTCCTTCTGGGTGAACCTGTAGTCGAAGACCGCGCCGTCGTCGTAGCGGCAGCGCTTGTGGCGCGCGCACTCCTGCCGCAGGACGTCGTTGTACGCCATCACCCTTTCGCGTACGGTCTGCCGCCGTTTCTGGGCGGCCGTGCTCATCGACTCGGCGTCGCCGAGCATGGACGGGCACAGCCCCAGCTTCCAGACCTGCCGCCCCAGCACGTTCTGCCGCCCGACCTCCCACAGGCGCATCAGGTCGGGCACGCTCGCGACGAAGACCTGGGCCTTCGGCAGATCGCGGTCGAGGGTCTGCAGGGCGGCGGAGAAATCCCGGCGGTATTCGGCCACCGGGGTCATGCGGTCGGTGCTGCGCGCGCACGCGTCGTTGGCCCCCATCAGGATCGTCACCTGCTGCGGCCGCAGTTCGGCCGCCTTCCGCGCCTGCGCCGGCAGGTCGTGCATCCTGGCGCCGCTGGCCGCCAGGTTCCAGCTCTCGGTGTCCGGCTTGTCCAGCACCCGGGAGGCCACGCTCGCCACGGAACGGCGGCTGCCGGTCGCCCAGGACAGGTCCGGACAGTCCGTCAGGATCCCGCAGGCGTCGAAGGCACGGGTGATGGAGTCGCCGAGCGCGGCCAGGGACGAGGGGGTGGTGTCCCAGATCTTCGCGGGGCGTTTCACCGTGCCCGCCCGCCCGGCGGCACCGGCCTCGGTGCTGTCCGGGCCGGCCGGGGCCGAGCAGCCGGCCGCGAGTGCCGTCGTGAGCAGGGCGATCAGCGCGATCAGGGCGCCGCTGACCCCACGCGGGAGCGACTGGCGCATCCGTTCTCCCTCGGACGAGTGGGTGACTTCTCGCTGATCCCGACAGTACGTCACTCCTCGCCTGACGCCGCGCGGTAGCTTTTTCCCTGACAGGTGGTGCGAAAGAGGTGATCAGAGGTCAGATCTTGTCTCATTCGTTATGATTAGTGCAGAATGTCCACTGCTGTCCCGGATGGCTCGGTTATGGGCATGAGGCCGCTGGGGAAGGCGTACCTCGTCCCACACTGGAGGTCCCGGTGACGACACGTGGAGTTCTGTACGTGCACTCCGCGCCACGCGCGCTCTGCCCGCACGTCGAGTGGGCCGTCGCGGGCGTGCTCGGCGTGCGCGTGAACCTGGACTGGATCCGCCAGCCCGCCTCTCCGGGCACCTGGCGGGCCGAGTTCTCCTGGCAGGCGGAATCCGGCACCGCCTCCAAGCTGGCGTCCGCGCTGCGCGGCTGGCATCTGCTGCGCTTCGAGGTCACGGCCGAGCCGTGCGCCGGCGCCGAGGGGGAGCGCTACAGCAGCACCCCCGAACTCGGCATTTTCCATGCCGTCACCGGCATCCACGGGGACATCCTCATCCCCGAGGACCGGCTGCGCGCCGCGCTCGCCCGCGCCCGCAAGGGCGAGGCCGACCTGGAGACGGAAGTCGCCAAGCTGCTCGGCAAGCCGTGGGACGACGAGCTGGAGCCCTTCCGCTACGCGGGTGAGGGCGCCCCCGTGCGCTGGCTGCATCAGGTCGTCTGACGCTCCGCCACCCGGCGCGGTGCCGCGGCGCCGTCCGGCGCCGGCGGCTCGTCGCCCCTGTGCGCCGCGGCGCCCGGCCACCACACCTTCGGGCCGATGTCCCGGACCAGTGCGGGCAGCAGGAACGAGCGCACCACCAGGGTGTCCAGCAGCACCCCGAAGGCCACGATGAAGGCGATCTGCGCCAGGAACGCCAGCGGGATCACGCCGAGCGCCGCGAAGGTCGCGGCGAGCACCACGCCCGCCGAGGTGATCACCCCTCCGGTGGCAGTCAGGCCGCGCAGGACGCCCTGCCGCGTGCCGTGGCGCAGCGTTTCCTCGCGGACCCGTGTCATCAGGAAGATGTTGTAGTCCACGCCGAGGGCGACCAGGAAGACGAAGCCGTACAGCGGCACCGAGGCGTCCGTCGCCGAGAAACCGAAGGCGTGACGGAAGACCAGCGCCGACACGCCCAGGGTGGCGGCGAAGTTGAGCGCCACCGTGGCGACCATGAGCAGCGGCAGCAGCAGGCTGCGCAGCAGGGCCGCCAGGATCACCAGGATGATCGCGAGGACGACGGGGACGACGAGCGTGCGGTCGCGCTCCGCGGTCCGCTGGGTGTCCAGTTGCTGGGCCGTGTAGCCGCCGACCACCGCCTGCGCGCCGGGCACCGCGTGCACGGCCGCGCGCAGCCGCTGCACCGTCGCCTTGGCGGCGTCGCTGTCGGCGGCGTCCTCCAGCGTCACCTGCAGCAGGACCCGGCCGCCCGCGACGAGCGGCTCGCCCCCGCCGGGCCGGCTCGAGGCGGTGAGCGGGGCGACGGAGTGGACGCCGTCGGTGCCTGACGCGGCCCGGGTGACCGGATCGAGCCGGCCGGCCTGCGCGACGACCACGGCCGGGTTCCCCGAACCGCCGGGGAAGTGCTCGCCGAGGACGCGCTGGGCGGTCACGGAGGGGGCCTGGTGGACGAAGATCTCGTCCAGCGGCACACCGCGGGCGGTCAGCGCGGGGGAGAAGGCGGCACAGCCCACCAGCAGCACCAGGCTCGCGGCCCAGACCCGGCGCGGCGAGCGGTCCACGAGAGCCGCGATCCGCCGCCAGACGCCCTCGCCCTCCGGACGCCGCTGCCGCGGCTTGGCGGGCCAGTAGGCGGCCCCGCCGAGCAGCAGCAGCGCCGCGGGCAGGAAGGTCAGGCTGCTCGCCACGGCGCAGACGATCCCTACGGCGCCGACCGGGCCGAGGGCGCGGTTGTTGGTGAGGTCGCTGGCGAGCAGGGCGAGCAGGCCGAGGGCCACGGTGGCCGCGCTCGCCACGATCGCCCCGGCCGAGCGGCGCAGCGCGGCGCGCATCGCGGCGAACCGGTCCCCGCGGACCGCGAGCTCCTCCCGGAAGCGGGCCGCGAGCAGCAGGGCGTAGTCGGTGGCCGCGCCGATGACGAGGATCGACAGGATGCCCTGGACCTGGCCGTCGACCCGGACGATGCCGTGGTCCGCCAGCAGGTACACCACCCCGCAGGCCAGGCCGAGCGAGAAGACCGAGCCGACGATGATGACCAGGGGCAGCAGCAGTGCGCGGTAGACCAGCAGGAGGATCACCAGCACCACGCCCAGCGCGGTGAACAGCAGCAGCCCGTCGATGCCCGCGAAGGCCTCGCCCAGGTCGGCCTGCGAGGCCGCGGGCCCGGCGACGTGGGCGGTCGTGCCGCCGACCCGGCCCGCGGTGTCCGCGAGCCGGGCGACGGCGTCCCCGACGTCCCGGCCGAGGTCGGGGCGGAGCTGTACCACGCCCTCCAGGGCGAGGCCGTCGTCGGAGCGCACCGCCGGGGAGGGGCGCCCGGCCACCCCCTCGGTGCCGGAGAGGGAGGCCAGCGCGGCCGTGGCGGCCTTCTGCTGGGCGTCGGTCACGCGGCCGCGGTCGGCGGTCCAGACGACGATCGCCGGTACGGTCCCGTTCCGGCTGAAGGCCGTCCGCTCCGCCACGGCCTTCGTCGACTCGGCGCTGCGCGGCAGGAAGGCGGCCTGGTCGTTGGTGGAGACCTCGCCGAGCCTGCCCGCGTACGGGCCGAGGGTCCCCCCGATGCCCAGCCAGGCGACCAGCATCACCACTGGCAGCAGCCACCGGACGGCGCGCGGCACGGATGTCATTGCTCTCTCCCGTGGGATGCGGTCCCGGGACACCCCGGGGTGAGTTATCTCAGTGATTGATTATCTTAATGATCGAGATTATTTAGGATGGGAGGGTGCCCGACAACCTCCAGGACGAGTCCCCGACCGGGCTGCAGGCCTTCGCCGTGCAGCTGCGCCGGATGAACAGCGAGTTCAACCGCGTCGCGCAGGACTTCGCACAGAGCCAGAAGCTGCACCACACCGACGTGGAGGCGCTGGTGGCGATCCTGGACGGCGACGGCCGCGGCGGCGCCATGACCCCCGGTCTGCTGCGCGAGCGCCTCAATCTGACCTCCGGTGCCGTCACCGCCTGCCTGGACCGGCTGGAGCGCGCCGGCCACATCCGCCGCACCCGCGACGCCGCCGACCGCAGGGTCGTCCATCTGCACTACGCCCCGCGGGCGATGGGGGTGGCCCGGGAGTTCTTCCGGCCCCTGGCCCACAGCACCGACGCGGCGCGCTCCCGCTTCACCGAGGGCGAACTGGCCGTGGTGATGCGCTTCCTGACCGCGATGAACGACGAACTGACCGCCCTGCGCACCACCGTCCCGGACTGAGGTCCCGCAGGACCTCCGGGACCCGGGGCCGGGCCGCTACGGTCCCGCCGCGCCTTTCTCGGCCGCGGCGGCTATGTTCCGCGCCATGCCGCCGAAGACCAGGGAGTGGAACGGCGAGACGCTCCACCAGTACGCGTGCCCCGCCAGGCCGTGCGGGTGGAACAGCGCCCGCTGCCGGTAGACCGTGCGCCCGCTGCCGTCCCGTCCGGCCGCCAGCTCCAGCCAGGCCAGGCCCGGCAGGCGCATCTCCGCGCGCAGTCGCAGCAGCCGGCCCGGCTCGATCTCCTCCACCCGCCAGAAGTCCACTGAGTCGCCCGCCCGCAGACGCACCGCGTCCCGCCGCCCCCGGCGCAGCCCCACCCCGCCCACGAGACGGTCGAGCCGGCCGCGCACGGCCCAGGCCAGCGGGAAGGAGTACCAGCCGTTGTCCCCGCCGATGCCCTCGATCACCCGCCACAGCGCCTCCGGCGAGGCGTCCACGACACGGGTCCGGCGGTCGGTGTAGAGGCTGCCGCCCGCCCAGTCAGGGTCGGTCGGCAGCGGCTCGCTGGGCGCGCCGGGCACCGAGGCCGACGACCAGCGCGTGGCCACGTTGGCCTCCCGGATGCGCTGCAGCGCCAGCCGCAGCGCCCGCTCGACGCCGATCAGGCCCTCGGGTGGGTCCGGAACCCACTCGGCGATGGCGTGGTCGTGGCAGACCACCTCGTGGCGCAGCGACTCCGTCAGCGGCCGCGCGATGGACGCCGGCACCGGGGTCACCAGCCCCACCCAGTGGCTCGACAGCCACGGCGTCAGCACCGGCAGCGGCACGATCAGGCGCCGCGGCAGCCCCGCCACCTCGGCGTACTTCACCATCATGTCCCGGTACGTGAGCACATCCGGGCCGCCGATGTCGAAGGCGCGGCTCACCTGAGGCGGCAGCGTGGCACAGCCGACGAGGTAGCGCAGCACGTCCGGTACGGCGATCGGCTGGATCCGGGTGCTCACCCAGCGCGGGGTGACCATCACCGGCAGCCGTTCGGTGAGGTAGCGCAGCATCTCGAAGGAGGCGGAGCCGGAACCGATGATGACCGCCGCCCGCAGCGCCGCCGTCGGCACGCCGGAGGTGAGCAGCACCCGGCCCACCTCGGCGCGGGAGCGCAGGTGCGGCGACAGCTCCCGTTCGGGTACCCCGGCGGGGGTCAGACCGCCCAGGTACACGATGCGCCCCACGCCCGCGGCCCGCGCGCGGGACCCGAAGACCTCCGCCGCCTCCCGGTCGGTGCGCTCGAAGTCCCGCCCGGTCCCCAGGGCGTGGACGAGGTAGTACGCGACGTCCACGCCCTCCATCGCCGCCCGCACCGAGTCAGGGTCGGTGACGTCGCCCTTGACGACCTCCACCTCGCCCGCCCACGGGTGGTCGCGCAGCTTGCCGGGCGTACGGGCCATGCAGCGCACCCGGTGGCCGGCCGCGAGCAGTTCGGGGACGAGCCGGCCGCCGATGTAACCGGTGGCGCCCGTCACCAGGCAGGTGAGGCTCATCGCGGGCTCCCCACGTCGCGGGCGAAGGGGCCGGTCGCCGTCCCGGGCGGCAGCAGGGAGCGCAGCAGCGCCGCCAGGGCCGTCGCGGCGGTCAGGGCGACCGTGCACAGGAGGAGTGCGAGAGGGGGCCGGCCGCGGTGCGCGACAGGAGCGGTTGCGGCGGCGCGCGGCCGCTGGGGCAGCACGTACGCGACCAGCCCCGGACGCGGCGTGCCGTCGCCCGCTTCGTCACTGTAGGCCATCGAATCGCCTCTCTCGTACGCTCTCGGTCATTATCGGCCGCCCCCCGCGGGGACGCCCGTCACATACGTCCACCCATGGATGCGCCGCCGCCGGCCGGGCGGATCGCCGTACGGACCCATCCGCCGGCCGCGGGCTCCGGACCACCGCAGGGGGAGGAACGCGACGAAGGGGCGGGGCGTGACCGGCGGAAGGCGAAGGGCGGCCGGCTGGGTGGAGAGGCCCACACCCACGACATACCCCGCTGGGCGGCGCGCGGGCGGTGCGCGGGTGCCGGGGCGGGGCTACTTGCCGCGGGCGGTGCGGAAGCGGGTGAGTGCTTCGTCGAGGTCGGCGAGCGGGGCGGGGTAGTCCAGGGCGGCTCGTTCGTCCTCGGGGAGCCGCCAGGGGCGGTGGACGGCGCCACCCCGTACCGCCGCAAGCTCCGGTACCCAGCGCCGCACGTAGGCGCCGTCCGGGTCGAAACGACGGGCCTGCACCAGGGGGTTGAGCACCCGGTTCGGGCGGGTGTCGGTGCCGGTGCCGGCCACCCACTGCCAGTTCAGCTGGTTGTTGGCGATGTCGCCGTCCACCAGCAGCTCCAGGAAGTGCGCGGCGCCGATCCGCCAGTCCACGTACAGCGTCTTCGTCAGGAAGCTCGCGGCCAGCAGCCGCGCCCGGTTGTGCATCCAGCCCTCATGCCGCAACTGCCGCATCGCCGCGTCGATCACCGGGTAGCCGGTACGGCCCTCGCGCCACGCGGCCGCCTCCGGGCCGTCACCGCGCCAGCGGTCGCCGCGCGGCCGCAGGTCCCGGGAGGCGGCGTCGGGGCGGGCGGCGAGCACCTGGTGGTGGAACTCCCGCCAGGCCAGCTGCCGTACGAACGCGTCCGCGCCGGGCCCGCCTGCGTCGCGGGCGCGCCGGACCAGCTCGGTGGCCGACAGACAGCCGAAGTGCAGGTACGGCGACAGCCGCGAAGTGGCGTCGCCGGCCAGGTCGTCGTGGCGGTCCTCGTAGGCGGCGAGCCCCGCCGTCCACCAGGTCCCCCAGCGTTCGCGGCCCGCGGTCTCCCCGCCCGCGGGCAGCCCGGGCGACGTGCCCTCCGGCGCTCGCGGGAGCGGCCGGGACGCCACGCCGTCCGGGACCCGGACCGCGCCGGGCGCGCCCAGCGGATCGCGCAGTTCCGCGGTCGCCCAGCGGCGGAAGTACGGTGTGAACACCCCGAAGCTGTCCTTGCCGGCCGGGGCCACCGCGCCGGGCGGCACCGCGGTCAGCACGGCGTCGTGCACGCGGAGTTCGCGGCGCTGTCCGGCCAGCGCCGCCCGCAGTCGATCCTCGCGCCGCGCGGCGTACCGGCTCACCCCCGCGGCGACGTGCACCTGACCGGCACCGGTCTCCTCCGCGACCTGGCACGTCTCGCGCGCCACGTCCCCGCGGCGCAGCACCAGCCGCCCGCCGCGGGCGCGCAGCAGTTCGTCCAGGTCGGCGAGGCAGCCCGCGAGGAACGCGGCGCGGTTCGGGGCGGCGAAACCCGCGGCCGCGATGGCGTCGTCGAGCACGAACAGCGGGACGACCTGTTCCGCGGCACCGAGGGCGGCCCGCAGGACGGGGTTGTCGTGCAGCCGCAGATCGGCGGTGAACAGGCAGATCGACGTCGTCGTCACGTCCCGTGCGCTCCTCCTGGCCGGGGTTCGCCCTGGCCCGCTCGGCGAGCCTACGACGCCGCCTCCCGCCGCGGCGGGAGGCGCCCCGCCGTGCCGCGAGCGCGTGGTCTTGCCGGGCGTGCTTGCCGCCTCGGCGTCCGTCGCCGCGCGCGGTGTCGATGCTGGCGGGCCCGCTGGAATGGCTGCGCGGGCCGGTCCGCGGACGACGCCGCCTTCAAGGCCGCGGTCTCGCCGAAAGAGCGGGAGTGCCCTGTGCCCCGTGCCGTACGCGGCGCCATCGCCGTCCAGGGATACTGGCGCAGCGGTGCCCGGGGCCGCGGACCGGGCTGACGCTGACGAGGCCGCGTGAACTACCCGGGGCCTCGGCCAGAGCGCCTCGTCGTGGGGCTGCCGCGCGATCCCGTGCCCCGGGCCGCACGCGCGGCGGTGCCCCGCGCCGCGGACTGGCCGCCTCCTCCTGGTGTTGCGGCAGGGCTGTGGCCGGGGCGCCCGGATCCGCGATGCCCGCGGGCCCATGGAGTACG
>NZ_JBYIQW010000055.1:0-51100 GCF_057707815.1 Actinacidiphila sp. bgisy160 | reverse complement strand
CCCCTGCCTCATCGCCGTACCGAGCCTTCCATCCTCCAAGGGATCACCATGACCCAGTACCTGGCGGACACCACCCGTCACCCCCACACCTCCGACCAGCCCGTGGCCGCCACGGACTGGTGGAGAGACGCGGTCATCTACCAGGTCTACCCCCGCAGCTTCGCCGACGGGAACGGCGACGGCATGGGTGACATCCCCGGCATCCGCGAGCGGCTCCCCTATCTGCGCGACCTCGGCGTCGACGCCGTCTGGCTGAGCCCCTTCTACGCCTCCCCCCAGGCCGACGCCGGCTACGACGTCGCCGACTACCGGGCCATCGACCCGATGTTCGGCACCCTCCACGACGCCGACGGCCTGATCCGCGACGCCCACCGGCTGGGCCTGCGGATCATCGTGGACCTCGTCCCCAACCACTCCTCCGACCAGCACGAGTGGTTCAAGCAGGCGCTGCGGGAGGGCCCCGGGTCCCCGCTGCGGGCGCGCTACCACTTCCGCCCCGGCAAGGGCGAGAACGGCGAACTTCCCCCCAACGACTGGGAGTCAGTCTTCGGCGGCCCCGCCTGGACCCGCGCCGCCGACGGCGAGTGGTACCTGCACCTGTTCGCCCCCGAGCAGCCCGACTTCAACTGGGAGCACCCGGCCGTCCAGGACGAGTTCCGCTCGATCCTGCGCTTCTGGCTGGACATGGGCGTCGACGGCTTCCGCATCGACGTCGCGCACGGCCTGGTCAAGGCCGACGGCCTGCCCGACATCGGCGCCCACGAGCAGCTCAAGCTCCTTGGCAACGATGTCCTGCCCTTCTTCGACCAGGACGGCGTCCACGAGATCTACCGCTCCTGGCGGCGCATCCTCGACGAGTACGACGGCGAGCGCATCGCGGTCGCCGAGGCATGGACCCCCACCGTCGAGCGCACCGCCAACTACGTCCGCGCCGACGAACTGCACCAGGCCTTCAACTTCCAGTACCTCGGCACCAAGTGGAACGCCGCCGAGCTGCGCGAGGTCATCGACCGCTCACTCGACGCCATGCGCCCGGTCGCCGCGCCCACCACCTGGGTGCTGTCCAACCACGACGTGGTCCGCCACGCCACCCGGCTGTCCTCCGACGGCAGGACCTACGACCTGCGCCGCGCCCGCGCCGCCTCGCTGCTGATGCTGGCCCTGCCCGGCTCCGCGTACGTCTACCAGGGTGAGGAACTGGGCCTGCCCGAGGTCATCGACCTGCCCGACGAGGCCCGCCAGGACCCGGCGTTCTTCCGCGCCGCCGGCCAGGACGGCTTCCGCGACGGCTGCCGCGTGCCCATCCCGTGGACCGCCGAAGGCACCAGCCACGGGTTCGGCAGCGGCGGCAGCTGGCTGCCGCAGCCCGAGGAGTGGGCGGGCCTCAGCGTCGCCACGCAGACCGGCGACCCCGGCTCCACCCTGGAGCTGTACCGCTCCGCCCTGCGGCTGCGCCACGACCAGCAGGGGCTGGGCGCGGGCGAGTCGGTCCAGTGGCAGGACGCCCCGGAGGGCGTGCTGTCCTTCCGCCGGCCCGGGTTCGCGTGCACCGTCAACACCACCGACGCGCCGGTGACGCTGCCCGTGCCGGGCGCGGTGCTGCTGGCCAGCTCGCCGGTGGAGGTCACGGCGGGCGGGGTCGTCGTCCCGGCCGACACGACCGTCTGGTGGGCCGTTTGACGTGCGTCGCGGTCGCATAGGGTCTGGAGTTGTGAACACCACAGCCCGACTTGCCGACATCGCGGCCCAGGCGGGGGTCAGCGAGGCCACCGCCAGCCGCGTGCTGAACGGGAAGGCGGGGGTCGCCCCCGCCACCCGGCAGAAGGTGCTGGCCGCACTGGACGTGCTCGGCTACGAGCGTCCGGTGCGGCTGCGCCAGCGCAGCGCCGGCCAGATCGGGCTGATCACCCCCGAGCTCAACAACCCGATCTTCCCCGCCTTCGCCCAGGTCATCGAGCAGAACCTGACCGGATACGGCTACACCGCGGTGCTGTGCACCCAGCACCCCGGCGGCTCCACCGAGGACGAACTGGTGGAGGCGCTGGTGGAGCGCGGGGTGCGCGGCATCGTCTTCCTGTCCGGTCTGCACGCCGACGTCACCGCCGACCCCGAGCGCTACGCCCGCCTCCTCGGTCAGGGCGTGCCCTACGTCCTGGTCAACGGCTACAACCCGGCGATCGCCGGGCCGTACATCTCGCCGGACGAGCGCGCCTCGGCGCGCATCGCCGTCCAGCACCTGGTGGAGCTCGGCCACCAGCGGATCGGCCTGGCCGTCGGACCCAACCGCTTCGTGCCCGTGCACCGCAAGGTCGAGGGCTTCGTCGAGGCCCTCGGCACCCTGCTCGGGCTCGGCGAGGAGCAGGCCGCGGAGTACGTCCAGCACACCCTCTTCTCCGTGGAGGGCGGCCACGCGGCCGCCGGGGCGCTGCTGGACAAGGGCTGCACGGGAATCGTCTGCGGCAGCGACCTGATGGCGCTGGGCGCGGTGCGCGCGGTGCGGGAGCGGGGGCTGGCCGTCCCCGGGGACGTCTCGGTGGTCGGCTACGACGACTCGCCGCTGATCGCCTTCACCGACCCGCCGCTGACGACGGTCCGCCAGCCGGTCGAGGCGATGGGCGCGGCCGCCGTGAACACGCTGCTGGAGGAGATCGGCGGCAACCCGGTGCAGCGCTCGGAGTTCGTCTTCCAGACGGAGCTGGTCGTCCGCGGCTCGACGGGCCAGGCGCCCGGCGCCGGACGGCGTTCCTGAGAGCGTTCCCCACGGCGGGGCCGGCCGGCCTCACGCGTGCCGCGTGCGGGTGTTGAGGCGGGCCCTGGACCTGCCCCGGGCGGGGCGCAGCGGGGTGGCTTCGTCGGTCCTGGGCCCGTCTCCGTCTCGGTGGCGACCGGTCCGGCCGGCCGGGCGCGTGGGACCCGCCGTTCAGGGGCGGACCCCCGGCCGGCCGAACCGGGCCGAAGAGGAACGTAACAGCCGTTACGGCCAGGACGGAAGGCCCCTGCAGAAACTTTCTGCAAGATTCTGCAGGGGCCTTTCGAAAGGGCGTGACCGCAGGTGGGAGGCCACATTGCGGTCGTGAAGGGGTCGGCTCAGGGCGCGATGCCCACGCCGTCCAGACGGTTCCAGGCGCGCTCCCGCGCGGCGGACAGCGCCGGCCAGTGCCGGCCCCGGGCCGCGGGTACACCCGGGAGGCGTAGCGCCGCGGGACGCACCCCGGCGTCGAACGCCGGGCAGGAGGCCGTGCCGCGACCGTGGCGGGCGCGGGCTTGTGGCCGGTCCGTACCCAGGCCGCCGGGGACCGCGTCGCGGCGGCGTACTCCAAGGAGCTCGGCTCGCCGTGCTCGCTCTCCCGCGTGAAGTTCCGCACCAGCAGCCGCCCGCGGTGGGCGTCCTTCAGGGCGCCGGGAGGTCGCCGTCGTGCCGTTGGAAATCCTTGCGACATCTTGCTGTAAGGCCTTCGCGAGGGGTACGGTCCCGGTCACGGTCCGGCACCGCTGCCGGGCGAAGGCTCATGGCGCGTGGGCTCCCAGAGGTACAACCGTCCGCACACGGATTCCGCAAGGAGAACACCCCGTGGCCCAGCACACCGGGCTGCCCGCGTCCGCGCGCCCACGCGCGCGCAGACGCGGCGCCGCAGCCGTCGCGGTGGCGGCCCTCGCCGCCGCCCTCGCCGTCCCCGCCTCGGCCCCCGCCGCCTCGGCGGCGGCCCCGCCTCCACCGCCCTCCGACGCGGCCCTCGCCGCGCAGCCCGCGCGTCACGACCTCACGCGGGAGCAGTTCTACTTCGTGCTGCCGGACCGTTTCGCCAACGGTGACGCGTCCAACGACAGGGGCGGTCTGACCGGCACCCGGCTCAGCACCGGTTACGACCCCACCGACAAGGGCTTCTACCAGGGCGGTGACCTCAAGGGGCTCACCCGGCGGCTCGACTACATCAAGGGCCTCGGCACCACCGCGATATGGATGGCGCCGATCTTCAAGAACCGGCCCGTGCAGGGGACGGGGGATCAGGCCTCGGCCGGCTACCACGGCTACTGGATCACCGACTTCACCCAGGTCGACCCGCACTTCGGCACCAACGCCGACCTCAAGGCGCTGATATCCAAGGCCCACGCCAAGGGCATGAAGGTCTTCTTCGACGTCATCACCAACCACACCGCCGACGTCGTCGACTACGACGAGAAGTCCTACGGCTACCTCTCCAAGGGCGCCTTCCCCTACCTGACGAAGGACGGTGTGCCCTTCGACGACAGCGACTACGCGAAGGGCGGCAAGGCCTTCCCCCCGGTCGACCGCGACTCCTTCCCCCGCACCCCCGTCGTCACCGCGAAGAGCAAGGTCCCGGCCTGGCTCAACGACCCGGCGATGTACCACAACCGGGGCGACTCCACGTTCGCCGGCGAGAGCTCCGACCAGGGCGACTTCTCCGGCCTGGACGACCTGTGGACCGAGCGTCCCGAGGTCGTGAAGGGCATGGAGGAGATCTACGAGAAGTGGGTCCGCGACTTCGCCGTCGACGGCTTCCGCATCGACACCGTCAAACACGTCGACCTGCCCTTCTGGACGCAGTGGGCCACGGCGCTGGACGCCTACGCCGCGAAGCACGGCCGCGACGACTTCTTCATGTTCGGCGAGGTCTACTCCGCCGACACATCCATCACCTCCCCGTACGTCACCCAGGGCCGCCTCGACTCGACACTCGACTTCCCCTTCCAGGACGCCGCCCGCCAGTACGCCTCCCAGGGCGGCTCCGCAGGCAGGCTCGCCTCGGTCTTCGGTGACGACTACCGGTACACGACCGACAAGGCCAACGCGTACGAGCAGGTCACCTTCCTCGGCAACCACGACATGGGCCGCATCGGCACGTTCCTCAAGCAGGACAACCCGGCGGCCGGCGACGCCGAGCTCGTCAAGCGGGACCGGCTCGCCAACGAGCTGATGTTCCTCTCGCGAGGCAACCCGGTCGTCTACTACGGCGACGAGCAGGGCTTCACCGGCGCCGGCGGCGACAAGGACGCCCGCCAGACGATGTTCGCGTCCAAGGTCGCCGACTACCTCGACGACGACGAACTGGGCACCGACCGCACCCACGCGAGCGACGCCTACGACACCGTCGCCCCGCTCTACAAGGCGATCGCGAAGCTCGCCGCGCTCCGCAAGGCCCACCCGGCGCTCGCCGACGGTGTCCAGACCGAGCGTTACGCCGCCGACGGCGCCGGGATCTACGCCTTCTCGCGCACCGATGCGAAGACCCGCACCGAGTACGTGGTCGCCGTCAACAACGCGGCGCAGGCGCGTACCGCCGACGTTCCCACCGGCTCCGCGAACACCGCCTTCACCGCCGTCTACGGCACGGACGGCTCCGTCACCAGCGGCTCCGACCGGAAGATCGGTGTCACCGTCCCGGCCCTGTCCGCCGTGGTCTACAAGGCGGCGAAGCCGCTCGGCGCCCCCGCCGCCCGGCCGGCCCTCACCCTGAACGCCCCCGCCGCGGGTGCCACCGGCACCGTCGAGCTCTCCGCCGACGTCGACGGCGGGCAGCTGAACCGGGTCGTCTTCGCCGCGCAGACCGGCAACGGGCCGTGGAAGGTCCTCGGCTCCGCGGACCACGCGCCGTACCGGGTCACCCAGACGGTCGGCGACGGCGTGACGCCCGGCACCGCGCTGCGGTACAAGGCCGTCGTGATCGATTCCGCCGGCCGGACCGCCGCCGCCACCGCCGAGACCACCAGCGGGACCCCGGCCCCGCCGCAGACCCCGGTGGCGAGCAGCCGCGACTACGCGGTCGTCCACTACAAGCGGGCGGACGACGACTACACCGACTGGCGCCTGTACGCCTGGGGCGACATCGCCGACGGCGAGGGCACCACCTGGCCGGCCGGCCACGACTTCATCGGCCGCGACGCCTACGGCGCCTTCGCCTACGTCAAGCTCAAGCCGGGCGCGTCCAGCGTCGGTTACCTCGTCATCGACAAGGACGGCAACAAGGACGTCGCCGCCGACCGCTTCATCGACGTCACCAAGACCGGTGAGATCTGGGCCGAGCAGGGCAAGGAGGCCGTCCTCACCGAGGCCCCGCCCGGCTCCGAGCCCGGCCAGGACAAGACCAAGGCGGTCCTGCACTACCACCGCGCGGACAAGGACTACGCGGGCTGGGGCCTGCACACCTGGACCGGCGCCGCGAACCCCACCGACTGGACCGCCCCGCTGCAGCCGGTGCGGACCGACGCCTACGGCGCCGTCTTCGAGGTGCCGCTCGCCGCGGGTGCCACGTCGCTCAGCTACATCATCCACAAGGGCGACACCAAGGACCTGCCCGCCGACCAGTCGCTCGACCTCACCGCCAGCGGACACGAGGTGTGGCTGCTGAACGGCACCGAGAAGTACCTGCTGCCCGCCACCGCCGGCTCCTCCGCCGACCTCGACCCGTCCTCGGCCAAGGCCCAGTGGATCGACGCCGACACCGTCGCCTGGAAGACCGGCGACACCGCGGCCAGCGTCCAGCTGGTGTACGCCCCGGACGGCGGCCTGGCGATCAAGGACGGCGCCCTCACCGGTGAGGGCCACTGGCTCCGTCTGCAGCGCGTCGCGGGCGGCCTGACCGAGACCCAGAAGGCCCGCTTCCCGCACCTGAAGGACTACGCCGCCTTCACGATCGACCCGCGCGACCGCGACCGCGTCCGCGCCGCCCTCACCGGCCAGGTCGTCGCCACCCAGCGGCTCGCCAACGGGGCGCTGCTCTCCGCCACCGGCGTGCAGATCCAGGGCGTCCTGGACGACCTGTACGCCGCCAAGGCGACCAAGGCAGTGCTCGGGCCGGTCTTCACCTACGGCAAGCCCACCCTGTCCGTGTGGGCCCCGACCGCGCAGTCCGTCGCCCTGGACCTCGACGGGCGTACCGTCCCGATGCGGCGCGACGCGTCCACCGGTGTGTGGAGCGTGCACGGCGAACGCGCCTGGACCGGCAAGCCGTACCGCTACCTGGTGAAGGTCTGGGCACCCAGCGTGCAGAAGGTGGTCACCAACAAGGTCACCGACCCCTACTCGGTCGCCCTGACCGCCGACTCGAAGCAGAGCCTGGTCGTCGACCTCGACGAGGCGTCCCTCGCCCCGAGCGGCTGGTCCGGCCTGGCCAAGCCCAAGGCCGTCGGTCTCAACAACGCGCAGATCCAGGAACTCCACATCCGGGACTTCTCCGTCGCGGACACCACCGTCCCCGCGAAGGACAAGGGCAGGTACACCGCCTTCACCGACACCGGGTCGGCGGGCATGACGCACCTGAGGGAACTCGCGAAGGCCGGGGTCTCCTACGTGCACCTGCTGCCGGCCTTCGACTTCGCCACCGTCGCCGAGAGGAGCGCCGACCAGGCCACCGTCGACTGCGACCTGGCCGCCTACCCGGCCGACTCCGACAAGCAGCAGGAATGCGTGGCCGCGGTCGCCGCCAAGGACGCCTACAACTGGGGCTACGACCCCTTCCACTACACCGTCCCCGAGGGCTCCTACGCCACCGACCCCGACGGCACCAAGCGCACCGTCGAGTTCCGGAAGATGGTGCAGGGGCTCAACAAGGCCGGACTGCGGGTCGTCATGGACGTGGTCTACAACCACACCGCCGCGAGCGGCCAGGACGACAAGTCCGTCCTCGACAGGATCGTGCCCGGCTACTACCAGCGCCTGCTGGACGACGGCACCGTCGCCAACTCCACCTGCTGCTCCAACACCGCGCCCGAGAACGCGATGATGGGCAAGCTGGTCGTCGACTCGATCGTCACCTGGGCCAAGGAGTACAAGGTCGACGGCTTCCGCTTCGACCTGATGGGCCACCACCCCAAGGCGAACATCCTGGCCGTCCGCAAGGCCCTGGACGAGCTCACCCCCGCCGAGGACGGCGTCGACGGCAAGAAGATCATCCTCTACGGCGAGGGCTGGAACTTCGGCGAGGTCGCCGACGACGCCCGCTTCGTGCAGGCCACCCAGAAGAACATGGCCGGCACCGGTGTCGCCACCTTCTCCGACCGGGCCCGCGACGCGGTCCGCGGCGGCGGTCCCTTCGACTCCGACCCCGGCGTCCAGGGCTTCGCCTCCGGCCTGTTCAACGAGCCGGGCGGCTCCGCCGCCAACGGCAGCGAGGCCGAACAGCGCGCCCGCCTGCTGCACTACCAGGACCTCATCAAGGTCGGCCTCACCGGCAACCTGAAGTCCTTCTCCTTCACCGACAGCAGCGGCAAGGAGGTCACCGGCGCCGAGGTCGACTACAACGGCTCGCCCGCCGGCTACGCGGACGCCCCCGGCGACGCCCTCGCCTACGTCGACGCCCACGACAACGAGGCCCTGTACGACGCGCTCGCCTTCAAGCTGCCGAAGGGCACCTCGCCCGCCGACCGGGCGCGCATGCAGGTGCTCGCCGAGGCCGTCCCGGCCCTCTCCCAGGGGCCCGCGCTCTACCAGGCGGGCTCGGACCTGCTGCGGTCCAAGTCCCTGGACCGCAACTCGTACGACTCCGGCGACTGGTTCAACGCCATCCGCTGGGACTGCTCGGCGGGCAACGGCTTCGGCCGCGGCCTGCCGCCCAAGGCCGACAACGAGTCCAAGTGGTCCTACGCCAGACCGCTGTTGACCGCGGACACGCTCAAGGTCGGCTGCGCCCAGATCACCTCGGCCTCGGCCGCGTACCGGGACCTGCTGCGGATCCGCTCCACCGAGCCGGCCTTCGGGCTGACCTCGGCGGCGCAGGTCCAGGAGCGGCTCTCGTTCCCGCTGTCGGGGAGGAACGAGACCCCGGGCGTGATCACCATGCGGCTCGGCTCGCTGGTGGTGGTCTTCAACGCGACCCCGAAGGCCCAGGACCAGCGGGTCACCGCCCTGTCCGGGAAGGGCTACGCCCTCCACCCGGCGCAGGCCGCGGGCTCCGACCCCGTGGTGAAGCAGGCCTCCTACGACGCGGCCTCCGGCACCTTCACCGTCCCGGGCAGGACGGTCGCGGTGTTCGTCGGGAAGTAACGACACGCTCCGTCACCGCCCGGCCGGCGCCCCGCTCACCGCGGGCCCCGGCCGGGCGGTGCTGCGTACGGGCGAAGTAGGTGGCCATCCGGATGAATCAAGGGCGTGGCGGCTCCGGACGAGGCACCGGTAGGGGTACGTATTCGCGCGGTTCCGGTGACGCAGTGTGACTGACGCCCCGGAAGGCCTCATTCCCGTCGTCCCCAGGAGGACCCTTGAAGCGGCGCCAGCGAATAGCGCTTTCCAGCCTTCCCGCCCTGCTCGTCCTGCTCCTCAGCACCCTCACCGGCGCGGTCACGCCCGCGCACGCCGAGGACTGGGGCCCGGGCGCAAAGCCCGCGGCCACCGCCGAGCGCCCGGGGCCGGGCCACGGACCCGGCCCGGTGGCGGGCGGTGGACCCGGCCAGGTCGCGGGCTCCCCCGGGCGTCTGCCCGGCGGCCCGGAGAACCCCCGCATCTGCGTCGGTGCCACCTTCACCAGTCCCAAGTTCTTCTGCGGTGACCCCCGGCTCGGCCCGCGTGAACTGCCCACCAAGGGCCTGCTCGGAACGATCCTGGCCGGCTACCGGCGCCTCGACGGGCAGAACGCCAACGGTTTCCTGGGCACCTGGTGGAACTTCACGACGAACGAATACAAGTTCCCGCCCGCCGGGACCAACCCCGACGGTTTCCGCACGGACTTCCCTCCCGTCGACCTGGTCCTGAGCGTCGGACAGAAGATCGACCGCTTCGGCAACGAGAACGGCAGGTTCCTCTCACCGGCGGGCTCGCCGTTCTCCCAGCGCGCCATCCCCCCGTCGAACCTCAACACCTTCGACGCGGGTTACCCCTTCAACTACCACCTGTACAAGGTCGTCAAGCCCTTCACCGTCCAGGCGGGACCCGCGGAGCCCTGGTTCGGGCAGCCGGGCAACGGACTGCAGTACGTACTGTTCCAGGGCGACACCGTGGCCAAGCACGTCGCCAACGGTGACCTGATCCGCCTGAACTGACGGGCCCGACCATGGACCGACGCGAGCTGAGCGAGGCGCTCGCCTCCGCCCGGGTACCCGGCGGGCTGTACGAGATTCCCGGCTTCCACGAGTTCGACCTGAGGCCCCCGGACTTCAGGTACCTCCGGCAGGAGGGCGGCGCGTGGGTGGTCGGCAACTACGAACGGGGTGTGTACGAACCGCACCGGCACTTCGACACCGAGGACGCGGCCTGCCGCTACCTCTACGACCGACTCACCGACACGGGGCCCGGTCCGGGGCCCGGCTCCGACGAGGAGATGGAGGCCGTCGTGCGTGACCGGGAGGAGATCCAGCGCGCGGCCCATGACGCCTTTGAGCGGGCCCGGCGCCGGGAGACCTGATTTGGGAACCTCGTCGGCCGCGGACGGCGGAGCGGCCCGCCCCCGAACCTCCGGGCGGGCCGCTGCGCTTCGTGCCGTGCGCCTACAGCTTCTTCTCCAGCAGGGTCACCGCGTACGGACTGCCCTTGCCGCCCTGCTTGTGCGGCTGCTCGCCGACGACGGTGTAGCCCACGCCCTCGTAGTACGCCCGCAGCCGCGGGTTGCGCGCCACGCAGTCCAGCCGCGCGTACGGGCGGCCCCGCTCGGCGATGCGGCGCTCCGCCCGGTCGAGCATGGCCCGGCCGGCGCCGCGCGGCGCGGTCGTGCGGTCCACCATGAGGCGGTGGACGTAGCCCGCGTCCGGCGGGCGTACCCCCCAGGCGTGCTCGTCGGCCCACCACAGCTCCCAGGCGCCGACCACCCGGCCGCCGTGTTCCGAGAGCCAGACCTCGCCCTCCGCCATACGCGTGCGGAAGTGCTCCTCGTCCATCTCACCCGGCCTCCACTGGTCGATGCCGTGCTCCTGCATCCAGCGGGCCGCGTCGTCGCGGAGGCGAACCAGCAAGGCGGCGTCGTCGGGCAGCGCGAGACGGAAGGAGAGGTCGTTCATGCCCCTATTTTCACAGGCCCGCCTCCCGGACAACGCCGGGCCGACCCCCGAGCACGACAGGCCGCCCCAGCCCCGCCCGTAACCGAACCCTTCGCGCAGGAAAGGGCTACCGAGGGCACGGGCGGCCGCACCTCCCGCGGAGCAGGCCACCGGGACGGGGGAGGCGGGGGGCTCAGCGCAGCGTCGTGAGCGCCGCGCCCGAGTCGAGCACCGCCGACAGCTCGGCCCGGGCGCCCTGTGCGGCCCGGACCGCCATCGTCGAGCCCTTCGAGGCGCCGGTCACGCCGCCCGTGGCCTTGATCCGCGCAACGTCACGGCTGCCCGCCGCCAGCAGGTACCAATGACCGGCCGTGGACTTCCACAGCGCCCCGGCCAGCACCTGCGGCACGGCCCGGCCGCACGCCCCGCCGTCCCGGCCGCTCTGGCCCACCGGCGCGCCCGGGGTGCCCGGCTCGGACACCGGGGGCAGGAACAGCGCCAGCGCCCGGCCGTCCGTGCCACGCCAGGTGTCGGCGCGGGCACAGACCCACGACGCCTGCCCGTTGTCCTCCGGCAGCCGCTGCGTCGCGTACCGCCAGACGTTGACCGACCGGGTGCCCAGGCCGCTCATGGAGGAGAGGTTGCAGGCCGTACGGGCCACGTAGGCCAGCGCCGTGGGGCCGGTCGCCTCGAGCGGCGCGCCACCCTCCGGCGGCTGGTACGTCAGGTGCGCCGGCACGAGGTCGCCGAGGTCGGTGAGGAGGAACGGCCGGTCCACCCCGAGCCCCCCGGCGGCCCGGAACTGCAGCGCCGGCCAGGTGTCCCCGCACACCCCGGGACGGCTGTCCGCACCGGGCATCCGCACCGGTTCGGTCACCCCGTCCGCCGTGCGGTCCAGCTTCGCCGCGGCGCGCCCGGGGTCGCGCAGGTCCCGGGAGGCCGCCCCGGCGATCCAGGGGGCGGTCAGGAAACGGGTGTTGCCGTCCGTCCGGCCGAGGACCACGGCCGCCGTGGTCACGCCCGCGCCGTCCACCCGGGCGAAGTCCAGGGCCGCCGAGCCCCCGCCGTCGAGCGGCTCGGCGTAGCGCACCAGGCGCAGGCCGTCGTACATCAGCACCACGGCGGCGCCGTCCACGTCCCCCGCGTACAGCAACTGCGGCTGCTGCGCGGGCAGTCCCTCGTCGGTGCCCTTGGTGGCCGACACGGCGACCCGGGCGGAGGGGTGCGCCCACACCGCCATCGCCCGGCCCAGCAGCGCCTGGTCGCCGGCCCGCCCGCCGCGGGTCGGCCAGGCCGTGAAGTCCACCCGGGAGGCGCGGGTCCACGCGGTGTCCTTCACCCGTGTCAGCTTCGCCGGGTCCAGCAGCCCAGCGGTCCCGTAGGCGCCCGGCGACCCGCCGGCCGCGTACGGGTCCTGCCCTCCCGTCAGCACCGCGACCAGGGTCGCGGTGACGGCGATCGCGCCCGCCGTGACGAGGCCCACCCGCACGTGCTGCCGCCTGCGCAGCAGATCCGTCGGCCGGGCCTGCACCGTGCACGGGTCGAATCCGCTGCCGCCCAGCAGCAGCCCCTCCGGTACGGCCCTGGCGGCCTTCAGCGCGCCCCGCGGGTCGGCCACCCCGGAGGCCACCAGCAGCCTGCGCACCTCGCGGCCGTCCGCGTGCCGGGGCCGCTCCAGCTCCAGCAGCGCGTAGGCCGCGCGCCCGGCGGCGTTCAGCCCGGACAGCGCCCGGTCCAGCTCAGCCTCGTCCGTCCCCGTCGCCTTGGTGTGCAGCCGCAGGCCCCAGACGTACGGCGCCGGGCCGACCACCAGCGCCCTGCGCAGCCGGCCGCGCCATCCCCGCTCGCGCCCGAACGCCAGTGCCGTGTCCAGCACTTCCTGCCGCACCAGGGCGTACGCCGGGTCCACGGTCCCCCGCGGTCCGGGCACGTCCACCACGGCGGGGTCAGGTTCGCACGGTGAGCGCGGCAGCGCGCCCTGCGTCAGGGTGTGGGCGGTCAGCACCCTCCGGTGCCGGCCGAGCGACGGCGGCAGCGTCAGGTACGCCAGCCGGACCAGGTGCGGGTAGTTCTCGACGAGTGCGGCCTCCGCCTCCTCGACGTCCACGATCACGGGTGCGCCGTGCCGGGGACGGGTGGCGGTCGCGTGCTGGGCGTTCACCCTCCGTAGAACGAGTGAATCCTGGGATGGTCACCCCGCCGCCCGTGTCCCGCACGCGGCGCGGGAGCGGCCAAGTGCCCTTGGGGAGGCCGTTGTCGGTGCCCGGGACCACGATGGCCGCATGCATGAGACGGACTGGTCAAACCTGTTCCACGCCTACGGAGCCGCCACGGACACCCCGCGGCATCTGGCCGCCCTGCGCACCGGACCGGAGGCGGACGTCCGGGCCGCCCTGGACCACCTCAACGGGGCGATCGTGCACCAGGGCACGCCCTGGCCCGCCCCGACGGCCCCGCGGCCCGGGCCGCCACCCCGGTCCAGCGGGCCTACGCCGCCGCCCTGGCCGCCCACGACACATTCTGGGACCCGCGCGGCGGCAACCGGGGCGCCCTCTTCGCCCGGCTGGGGCTGCCCGACGACCGCGCCGCCTGGCAGGCGGTGAGCGCGACGTCCGAATCCCGCCGGAGCCCGTGACCGGTACCGGCGAGGCTGGCGGCATGGAAACCCACCGCATCGCGTACGTGGTCCGGGCCATCGACCCGGCCGTGGCGGAGGAGTTGCGCGGCACCGACGACGCAGGTCTCGTCCCCCGCCCCGAGCCGGACCCGGAGGGGGGCGCCCCGCTCCGCTGCTGCCTGCGACACTCCGCACCGGGGGAGCGGATCTCGCTCGCGGCCTACGCGCCGCTGCGGCGATGGGCCGCGGCGACCGGGGCGGACCCCGGCCCGTACGCCGAGACCGGGCCGGTCTTCGTGCACGCCGCCGCCGCGGACTGCCCCGGCCCGCCGGGCACCCCCGGTTATCCCGCCGCCCTCCACGGCGACCTGCGGGTCTTCCGCTGCTACGACGCCCGGGGCCGCATCCTGGGCGGCCGCCTCGTCCGGCTGACCGCACGCGAGGTCGCCGCGGGCGCCGCCGACGCCGTGCTGGCGGCCCGGTTCGCCGATCCGCGGGTCGCCCTGGTGCACGTACGGGCCGTGGAGTACGGCTGCTTCCTCTTCGAGGCCGTCCGCACACCGTGACCGAACACGCCGAGGGCGCCCGGCGTGTGGACGGGCGCCCTCGGGGACGGTGCGGAACGTCAGACGAGCTCGGCCTTCTCCAGCGCCGAGCAGCAGGTGTCGACGATGAGGCGGGTGACGACGTAGGGGTCGACGTTGGCGTTGGGCCGGCGGTCCTCGATGTAGCCCTTCTTGTCGACCTCGACCTGCCACGGGATGCGCACCGAGGCGCCGCGGTTGGAGACGCCGTAGCTGTACTCGCTCCAGGGGGCGGTCTCGTGGGCGCCGGTCAGGCGGGCCTCGACGCCGGAGCCGTAGTTCTTGATGTGCTCCATCGGCTTGTCGTCGCGGCCGAGGGCCTCGCAGGCCTCGATGATCGCGTCGTAGCCCTCGCGCATGGCCTTGGTGGAGAAGTTGGTGTGCGCGCCCGCGCCGTTCCAGTCGCCCTTGGCCGGCTTGGGGTCGAGGGTGGCGGAGACGCCGAACTCCTCGGCGGTGCGGTAGAGCAGCCAGCGCGCGACCCACAGCTGGTCGGCGACCTCCAGCGGGCTGAGCGGGCCGACCTGGAACTCCCACTGGCCGGGCATGACCTCGGCGTTGATGCCGGAGATGCCCAGGCCCGCGGCGAGGCAGTTGTCGAGGTGCTTCTCGACGATCTCGCGGCCGAAGATCTCGTCGGCGCCGACGCCGCAGTAGTAGCCGCCCTGCGGGGCCGGGTAGCCGGCCTCGGGGAAGCCCAGCGGGCGGGAGCCCTGGAAGAAGGTGTACTCCTGCTCGATGCCGAACAGCGACTCCTGGCCCGCGAAGCGCTCGGCGACCGGGCGCAGCAGGGCGCGGGTGTTGGAGGCGTGCGGGGTGTCGTCGATGTTGAACACCTCGCACAGCACCAGCAGGTTGTCGCCGCCGCGGATCGGGTCCGGGTACGTGGCGACCGGCTTGAGCACGCGGTCCGAGCTGTGGCCCTCGGCCTGGTTGGTGCTGGAGCCGTCGAAGCCCCACACGCCGGGCTCCGCGCCGTCGGCGAGGATCTTGGTCTTCGAGCGCAGCTTCGCGGTCGGCTCGGTACCGTCGATCCAGATGTACTCGGCCTTGTAGCTCACGGGCGTCATCCTTGTTGGCGTGGGCCTTGCGGGGCGGGTGGTGTTGCCGCTGCAGCGTCACAACTTGCGATTTCGCATCCATTGCCCGTGTGTTAACCCGATGTGAACGCGCCGCCGTCTCACCCGCCGGACACCCCGGCCCCGCGTCCGGGAGGCCCCGCGCAGCGGCTCCGGCCGCTCTCGGGGCGAGTGCCGAAACCCCCGTGTGTTCGAGGTTGTCGGCGATCCGCGCCCGCCGCCCGGCCCCCCGGTGACGGGCCCCCGCGGACCGCCGTGACCAGGGACGTAGGGTGTGTGCCATGCCTCACATCACCGTGGACTACACCGGCAACCTCGCGGACGCGTTCGACCGGCGCGGCTTCGCGACCGCGTTGCACCCGCTCGTCGCCAAGATCATCGACACCAGGGTGGAGGCGTGCAAGACCCGCTTCCGCCGGTCCGACGAGTACGTCCTGGCCGACGGCGCGCCCGAGCACGCGCTGGTCCTCGTCCAGTTCGCCGTCCTGTCCGGGCGCACGCCCGAGGCCAAGACCCGGCTGAGCGAGGCCGTCCTGGAACTGCTGGGCGCGCACCTCGCGCCGACGCCGGGACTGAGCGTGCAGACCGCCGTCGACGTCGTCGACCTCGACCGCACCTGGTACCGCAGCCACACCGAGCCGGCCGGGGAGCGGTGACCATGCGCATCGGACTGCTCGGCACCGGCCCCTGGGCGGAGATCGCCCACGGCCCCGCCCTCGCCGCCCACCCCGACGTCGAGTTCACCGGGATCTGGGGCCGCCGCCCGGAGGCCGCGGCCGCGCTCGCCGCGACCCTCGGCACCCGCGCCTACGCCGACGTGGACGAGCTCATCGGCGAGGTGGACGCCCTCGCGATAGCCCTGCCCCCGGACGTGCAGGCCCCGCTGGCCGCGCGCGCCGCCGAGGCCGGCCGGCACCTGCTGCTCGACAAGCCGGTCGCGACGACCGTGGCCGACGCCCGCCGCGTCGCCGACGCCGCCGAGGCGGCCGGGGTCGCGTCGGTGGTCTTCTTCACCCTGCGCTTCGACGCCACGAGTTCCGCCTGGATCGACGAGCAGGCCTCCCTGGACGGCTGGTTCACCGCCCGCGCGGAGTGGCTCGGCTCGGTGTTCACCTCCGGCGACAGCCCCTTCGCCGACTCCCCCTGGCGGCGCGAGAAGGGCGCGCTGTGGGACGTCGGACCGCACGCGCTGTCCGTGCTCCTCCCGGTCCTCGGGGACGTCACCTCGCTCACCGCCGTCCAGGGGCCCGGCGACACCGTGCACCTGGTGCTGCGGCACGACAGCGGCGCCTCCAGCACGTCGGCGCTCAGCCTCACCGCCCCGCCGGCGGCGGCCGGCATGACCGTCGAACTGCGCGGCACCACGGGGGTCGCCTCGCTCCCCGGCCGCGCCGACGGGCCCGTGCCCGCCTTCGGCAACGCCATCGACGCCCTGCTCACGGCCGTGCGCACCGGCGTCCCCCACCCCTGCGACGCCCGCTTCGCGGCGCGAGTGACGGAGTTGCTGGCCTCGGCCGACCCCGCGTGACGCGCCGTCAGGGACAGGACCCTGGCGGGCGACTTGCGAAGTGCCTATCGTTTTGGGTATGGCAGCGGACTGGTGGTCCATCGAGGTCCTCAACGCCAGCACACCCGCCGCGGCATGGCGTGACGCGTACGCGTCGACGCTCGTGGAGTCGGCGGTCACCAACCGTGCACTGGCGTGGGAATGGCACACGTACAGGTGGGGCGTCGTCTTCGAGTTGTGCTTCCGGGAAGAGGAGCACTGGCTCGGGTGGCGCGCCCTGCCCGGCACTCGCGCGGCGCTCGACGCCGTCCCCGATCCGGTCTCCGGCGTCCTGGTCCACCGAGGTCGCGGCGGCACCAGCGGAGCCTTCGTCCCCCGCGCCCCGCATCGGTCGCCGGGCGCGGCCGCGGTGGGTCTCCCCGAGCCGGCGCCGGAACCGCCCGGCGCGGCCGTCCTGTGCGAACGGGCCGCGCGCGCCTGACGCCGCTCAGCGCGCACCCCTCCGTGCCTTCGTCTGCCGCGGCCACGCGCGGCCCGTCGTCTCCACGGCCGCGGCCCGCAGCAACTCCAGCACCGCGGCCGCGGGATGGCCGGCGAACTCGGGGAACCACCACCGGTGGTACTCGTTCCAGTAGCTCACGGCGCGGCGCTCGGTGACGGCGAGGAACTCCGGGTGCTCCGCGGCGAAAGCGCCGTGGACCCTGCGCGCCTCGCTCCCCGGGACGAGGGCCTCCGTGAGCCGCGTACGGATGTCCGCGACGATTTCCCACACGTACTCGCCGGCGAGCCGCACCATGAACGGCACCGCCCAGGGCTCGGCCACCCCGGCGACGTGCGCCGCGTGCCGCTGCCGCACGTACCCGTCGTGATGCACCGCGGACAGACAGTGCAGGACGAGGCGCTGCCGGGGGGTGAGCGCGGCCGTCACTCAGGGGTCCGGTTCGCCGTGGTGGAGGCGCACGGGGATTCGCACGCCGCCGCGGACCTCCCAGCGGGGACCCAAGGACGCCGGCGGCAGCAGGGCGGTGACGGCGCGCACGTCCGGCCCGAGCGCCGCGGGGAACGCGGCCTCCAGGGACGGCGGATCAGCGGGCGCGGAGGACACCGGCCGACCCTACCCGTACCGGACACCGCGCGGCGGGAAGAATGCGCGTCGGTGGGGGCCTTGTACGGATAATGAAGGCCATCGTGTACATGGAAGGCGGCGGCCCCGAGGTGCTGCGCCTGACCGAGCGGCCGGTGCCGCAGCCGGGTCCTGGCGAGGTGCGGGTACGGGTCGAGGTGTCGGGGGTCAACCCGACGGACTGGAAGTCGCGGCGCGGCGGTCCGCCCGCCATGGTCGCGGAGCAGGTGCCGGACCAGGACGGCGCCGGGGTGGTCGACGCGGTCGGGGAGGGCGTCGACCCCGGGCGGACCGGTGAGCGGGTGTGGTTGTGGGAGGCCGCCTGGCAGCGGGCGGACGGCACCGCCCAGGAGTACGTGACGCTCCCCGAGGCGCACGCGGTGCCGTTGCCCGATTCCGCGTCCTTCGACCTGGGCGCCGCCCTCGGCATCCCCGCGATGACCGCGCACCGCGCGCTGACCGTGGCGGAGCACGGCCCCACGCGGCTCGCGCCGGGCGCCCTCGACGGCCGGACGGTCCTGGTCGCGGGAGGCGCGGGCGCGGTCGGCCACGCGGCGATCCAGCTCGCCCGCTGGGCCGGGGCCTCGGTGGTGACCACGGTCAGCGGCCCCTACAAGGCGGACCTCGCCCGAGCCGCGGGCGCGCACCACGTCGTCGACTACCGCAGGAGCGACGCCGCCGCGGAGATCCGCGAGGCCGCCCCCGGGGGCGTCGACATCGTCGTGGAGGTGTCCGTCGCGCAGAACACCGCGCTCGACCTGGCGGTGCTGGCGCCCGGGGGCGTCGTCGCCTACTACGCGGACAACGGCGGCGCCGAGTTCACCCTGCCGGTACGGGAGAGCTTCGCGCGCAACCTGCGCTGGCAGGGCGTGCTCGTCTACACCATGCCGGACGCGGCCAAGGCGGAGGCCGTCGCTGCCCTGACGGCCGCGCTCGCCGACGGGGCCCTGCGGGTCGGCGAGGACGCGGGGCTGCCGCTGCACCGCTTCCCGCTGGAGCGGACCGGCGACGCCCACGCGGCCGTGGAGGAGGGGGCGGTGGGCAAGGTGCTCGTGGACGTCCGGGCCGGCGCGTAGCCACGCGGGACCGGGGTGCGGCTGTCGCGTTTGTTCAAGACCGGCCGCCGCCCGTCTCCGCAGGATGGACGCATGACCGAACTGCACGCGTTCATGATCGAAGCCGCCGCCGAGGCCGCCCGGGTCGCCCGCGGCGTGGGCGGCGACCCCGCCCGGCTGTCCGCGCCGACCCCGTGCGGGGAGTGGGACACCCGCACGCTGCTCAACCACTGGATCCTCTACACCTCGCACGGCCTGGAGCACCGGGCGCTGCGCGAGCCACTGCCCGAGGAGCTGACCACCCGCGACTTCACCGCCGCCCCGGACTGGGCCGGGGCGTACGCGAAGCGGCTGGACCACGCCGTCGCGGCGTGGGCGGTGCCGGAGGTGTGGGAGGGCGAGATCGACCTGGGGTACGCGAAGATGCCGGCCGCCGAGGTCGCCTCGATGATCATCAAGGAACTCGCCGTCCACGGCTGGGACGTGGCCCGCGCCACCGGCCAGGAGTACCGCTGTGGCGAGGGCCTCGCCACGTTCGTCCTGGAGGTCGTCGACCGGTACGCCGAGGTCTACCGCCGCTACGAGGGGTTCGCCGCGCCCGTCACGCTCCCGGACCCGGCCGCGGCCGGCGCCTTCGAGCGGGCCCTGGCCCTGTCCGGCCGTACGCCTACGCGGTGATGACGTCCGTGCCGAGCAGGCCGAAGAGCAGGACGCCGATCACGATCCGGTAGACGATGAACGCGTTGAACGAGTGCTTGGCCACGAACTTCAGCAGCCAGGCGATCGACGCGTACGCGACGACGAAGGAGACGACCGTCCCGACGACGAGCGGCGCCGTGTCCACCCCGGCGCCGAGCGCGTCCTTCAGCTCGTACAGACCCGCGCCGGTCAGCGCGGGGATGCCCAGGAAGAAGGAGAGCCGCGTCGCGGCGACCCGGTCCAGGTCGAGGATGAGCGCGGTGGACATCGTCGCGCCGGAGCGGGAGAAGCCGGGGAAGAGCAGGGCGAGGATCTGCGAGGAGCCGACGAGCATCGCGTCCTTGAAGGTGGTGTCGTCCTCGCCGCGCTTGTGGCGGCCCATCTGGTCGGCCGCCCACATCACGCCGCTGCCGACGATCAGTGAGCCGGCGACCACCCACAGTGAGGCCAGTGGGCCCTCGATGAGCGGCTTGGCCGCCAGTCCGACGATCACGATCGGGATCGTCGCGAAGATCACCCACCAGCCGAACTTGTAGTCGTGGTGGTACCGCTCCTCGCGGTTGACGATGCCGGTGAACCACGCCTTGCAGATCCGGACGATGTCCTTGAAGAAGTAGACCAGCACGGCCGCGATGGCGCCGGACTGGATGACCGCGGAGAAGGCGACGACCGCCTTGTCGTCCACCGGGATGCCCATCAGGCCCTCGGTGATCTTCAGGTGGCCGGTGGACGAGATCGGGAGGAACTCGGTGACCCCCTCCACGACGCCGAGCACAGCTGCCTGACCGATACTGATGGCGCTCATGGGACCCATCTCTGCGGAGTACGTGGCATGCCCGGGCCTGCACCGGCCGGAGCCCTACGGAGTGTAAGAGAAGTCCCGTGCCCCCCGCGAACCAGGTCCGCCCCGGCGGCACGCCCCGGCCGCACGTCCCCGCGGGCGGAGACCTCACGATCACGGGTGCGAGTAGTTGAGGTACAGAAAGTGCCGGTGGGCTTGCTGGGCCGGCACACGATCCCGTGGCGTTGCTGGGCTTCGGCGATACCCGCTGGGCGCCACGTGCCGCACGTCGCTGACACCTCAAGGCCGGGTACGGGTAAAGGCCGAGGCGTACGGAACGTTCACGGCGGTGCCCACGCACCCGGAGCTGGAGCGGTGCGGTGGCCAGGGCGAGGGCGACCCGGCGGGCCGATCCCGCCCTCGCGCCGGCGTTGGCTCAGCCGCAGGAGTCCCGCCACCGGCTCGCCCGCGCGATCTGCCACGACGAGGACGAGTACTGATCGGCGGCCCCGGTGAAGGGGCCATCAGGCCGGCTCGGCGTCGAGGACGCGCCCGGCCGGGGCGCGGGTGTGCGCCCACGCGGGCAGCGCGGTCAGCGCCGCGGCGGCGAGCAGGACGGCGAGCACGGCGGCGAGCAGCCAGGCTCGCGGGGGCGTGACCTGGGTACCGAAGATCCAGTACAGGCCGAGGCCGGCCGGGATGCCCACCGCCACCCCCGGTACGGCGGGCAGGAGCCCGGCGACGCAGAGCGCGGAGACGACCTGGCCGGGTGTGGCGCCCAGGGTGCGGGCCACGGACAGGGCTCGCCGGGCCTTTACGGCAGTGCTCAGGCCGAGAAGCACGGTGTTGAGCGTGGACATCGCCACGAGCGCGAGCGTCACGGCCAGCAGTACCCGACCGGTCTGGTCGGCCCGTACATCGATGGGACCGAAGTGGGTGAAGTCGGGCCGCGCGGCCAGTTCGGTGTGCCAGGCGAGCAGGGCGGTGACCATGAGCATGGTGGCGGCCGTGCCGGCACCGGCCAGGATGGCGGGGCCGGGTCGACGTGCGAGCAACCGGATGCCGAGCAGCAGTGACGTGGGCAGATAGGCCGTCACGGCATTGAGGCATGGGCGTCGCGTGGGCAGATGTGCTGGGTCGGTCAGGGCGTTGACGGTACTGGTTCGGGCCGCGCGCAGGGCAGGACGAAGCGCGCCCGTCACCGCGATGACGACAGCGAGGAGGACTGCAGCGAAGACGGTACTGAAGTCCGGAGGGCCGACTGTGTTGAGCAGCCCGGCGCTGGGGTCGACCAGGAAAGGCGCGGCAAGGGTCCCGGAGGTCAGGCCGATCGCGGTTGCCAGGAGGGTGAGCAGGAGGTGCTGCGCGAGCAGGGCGGCGGTGACGGTGGCAGGTCCGGCGCCGACGGCCTTGAGCAGTGCGGCACGCCGGTTGTCCCGGGCGGCGCGTGCTGTCGCGAGTGCGGCGAGGGTGACGATCGCGGCGACAGCGAGCAGCCAGCCGCCGACGACCAGGGCGGGCTGGATGTTCCTGATCATGGCCTTGTCGGTCTGGAGGATGTCCTGCCAGCCATGGGTGTTGACCCAGTCGTCGGCCTCGCTCCTGCCGGCGGACGCGGTGTCCATCCAGTGCCCCGCCGCGGTGGGATCGTTCAGCTTCAGATAGATCAGGTGGACTCCGGCGTCTTCGCCCGACGCCCTACGGGTGTCTGCGGAAGCGAGCCACATCCTGCCCCCGAAGTCGGACGTCCCGGGCCCCTGCGCGTCGTCGCTCCACGGATACACCGAGGTGGCCGCGCTGATCGCGGTTCCGAGGACCGGGTAGTCGCGTCCACTGACGGTGACGTGGTCACCGACGCTTACGCCGAGTGCTTTCGCGAAGCCGCGTTCGAGCACTGCGCCGCCGGGCCGCACCCAGGTGCCGGACGTCACCAGCGGCTGGTCCACCGCGGCATCTTGAGAGGGGTCGCGCCCTTCGACCGCGGTGTGCGCACTCTTGCCCTGGGCCTTGATGTACGTGTCGAACGCGAAGACGGGCTCGGCCTGTTCGGCCACGCCGGGAGTGTCCGCGAGGCGTGCGGCCACGCCGGACGGATCGGCGGACGTCGTGACGGCGACGATGTCGGGCCCCGCGGTGGCCTCGCGCGTCTTCTGGTACCCGGTGTCGACGGCGTTGCTGGTCGCAAGGCCGAGGGTCAGGCTCGTACTCGCGATGGTGACGGCGAGCAGGTAGACGAATGCCTCGCCGGGGCGACGGCGTATGTCGCGCAGCACCAGGCGCCCTATCAGGAACAGCTGTCCCACGGTCAGTTCTCCCAGTTCAAGAGAGCAGCGAGCCGTGCGGTGCCGGTGTCGCTCCCCAGGGCTGTGTCGTCAGCCAGCGCGCCGTCGCGCAGGGAGACGACGCGGTCGGCGGTGGCGGCGACGCGCTCGTCGTGGGTGACCACGACCAGGGTCTGGCCCGCGGCACGCAGGTCGTCGAAGAGCCGGAGGATGTCCTGGGTCGCTGAACTGTCGAGGTTTCCGGTGGGCTCGTCGGCGAGGACGATCAGCGGCTTGTTGACCAGGGCGCGGGCGATGGCGACCCGCTGCCGCTGCCCGCCGGACAGCTGTGAGGGCAGATTTCGGGACCGGTCGGCGAGTCCGACGTGGTCGAGGAGTTCGGCGGCGCGGTGGCGGGCGGTGCGGGGCGAGGCGCCGGAGAGCAGCGCGGGCAGTTCGACGTTCTCTGCCGCGGTCAGCTCGTCGACCAGGTGGTAGGCCTGGAAGACGAAACCGAGGGAGCGGCGCCGTAGCCGGGCGAGCGCACGCTCGCCGAGGTCGTCGATGCGCTGTCCGCCAAGCCACACCTGGCCCTCGGTGGGCTGGTCGAGCCCTCCCAGCAGCTGGAGCAGCGTGGATTTGCCACAGCCGCTGGGCCCGGTCACGGCGAGCGTCTGCCCGGCGGGGACATCGAGGTCGACCCCGTCGACGGCCCATACCGCGCTCTCGTCCTCGCCGTACACGCGCACCAGACCAACCGCGCGCAGCACCGGCCCGGCCGGCCGGCTCGCTCCCGCGCTGCCGTCCGCCCCGCCGCGCCGCGACCGGCCCCGGCCCCGCTGACCGTCTCTCGTCATCCGTTTCCTCTGCCCTTCTCACGCGGCGCGCGACGGGACCAGGCCCGCTCGCACACCTCCAACCAGCGCAGATCGGCCTGCAGCCGGAGCGTGACGCCCTCCAGAAGCAGCCCGGCCTCCGAACCTGTGTCGTGAGCGAGGGCGGCATGCTGGGCTTCGGCGAGGCTGCTCATCAGCTCCCGCCGACGCGCGTCCACGAGCGCGAGCGGATCGGCCGTGCCGGACTCGCGGGCGGCCACCAGCTTCAGATGGACCTCCGTCACGTCCGCCCGGGGCCCGGTGCTCTCGGCCATCCACGCGGCCACCCGCTCGTGCCCGGCCGCGGTCAGCGCGAACACCTTGCGCTTCGGGCCGCGCACCGCCGCTTCCTCTCGAACCTGGACGACCAGGCCTGCCTTTTCAAGCCGAGTGAGCGTCACATAGACCTGTCCGGCATTCAGCGTCTCCCCGAGCGGCCCGAGTGCCGCCACCAGACGCCTGCGCAGGTCGTAACCGTGCGACGGCTCCTTGACCAGCAGCGCCAGCACCACGTCCTGCACTGAATCCCCCTCCTCAACGCCTCCCAATAGATAGCGGTTAACTAAAAGGGCCGTCAAATCACGTCCACAGGTCGCGATCTGACCGCGCTCTCGCTTTCAAGAGACCTTCGTTTTCTGAAGATCCCTCCCGGAGGGGTGCCCGGTGCCCTCGGGGCCTTCAAAGCCACGCGTTCCTCGACGCGGGCGACACGCTCGTGGTCCCCTCGCCCGACCGCCACGGCCGCAGCCTCCAGGACCTCGTCAACCTGGTCGCCGAGCTGCGCGAGGCAGCCGTACGGTGCGAGCGCGGTGTGACGGAAGGCTCGAACAGGCCCGGTGGTGGGCAATACTGGCGGCCGCACGCCTGCGTAGGAGCCTTTCATGTCGATGATCAGCAATCTCCGCAAAGCCGTTCGCCTCACCCACATACGCCAACGGCGCGTGGACCTCAGCCACCCGGCGCGTTCGCCGCTGGGCAGCTCGGTGGTGAACTGCGTTGTCTACATGGACGGGCTGCGGCAGGACGACTGCGCCGCGTACGAGGCGATCGCCCGGGTCCGCAAGTCCGGCCGGGGATTCGTGTGGATCGGGCTCCACGAGCCCTCGGAAGCGGAGTTCGCCGGCGTCGCGGCGCTGTTCGGGCTGCACCCGCTCGCCGTCGAGGACGCCGTCCACGCCCACCAGCGGCCCAAGCTGGAGCTGTACGGCGAAACCCTGTTCACCGTCCTCAAGACCGCCCGCTACGTGGAGCACGACCGGCTCACCGCCACCAGCGAGGTCGTGGAGACCGGCGACATGATGGTCTTCACCGGCCCCGACTTCGTCATCACGGTCCGCCACGGCGGCAACGGCTCCCTCGGTCCCCTCCGGGAGGGGTTGGAGACCGTCCCCGACCAGCTCGCCAAGGGCCCGGCCGCCGTGCTTCACGCGATAACCGACCACGTCGTCGACCAGTACCTCGCCGTCACCTCCGCGGTCCACGCGGACATCGAGCAGGTCGAGACGGACGTCTTCTCCGACCACCGCGGCCGCGGCACCGACGCCGGCCGGATCTACCAGCTCAAGCGCGAACTGCTGGAGCTCAAACGGGCTGTGGCCCCGCTCGGCCGGCCCCTCCAGCGGCTGGCCGAGGAGCCCCTGCCCGGCATCGAGGCAGACCTGCGGACCTACTTCCGCGACGCCGCCGACCACCTCGCTCGCGCCACCGAGCAGGTCAACTCCTTCGACGAACTGCTCAACTCGATCCTCCAGGCCAACATCGCGCAGGTGACCATGGCCCAGAACGAGGACATGCGCAAGATCAGCGCCTGGGTCGCCATCCTCGCCGTCCCCACCATGATCTGCGGCCTGTACGGCATGAACTTCGACCACATGCCGGAGTTGCGCTGGACCTACGGCTATCCGCTCGCCATCGGCGTGATGGCCGTCGCCTGCTTCGTCATCCACCGGGGATTCCGGCGCAACGGCTGGTTGTGAGCAGTGCTGTGTGACGTATTGCCGGCGTGAGCAAGCCGACGAGCTGCCATGTCGTGGTCGTCGGCGCCGGGATGGTGGGCGCGGCCTGCGCCCTCCACGCCGCGGCGGCCGGGCTCAGCGCCGTCCTCGTGGACCGCGGGCCGGTGGCCGGCGGCACCACCGGGGCCGGCGAGGGCAATCTGCCGGCCTCCGGCAAGGTGCCGGGTCCGGGGCTCGGACTCGTCCTGCGCTCGGCCCGGTCGTGGCGCGAACTGACGGAACGTCACAACCTGCGGGAACGACGGTCGAAGGGCAGGCCGAAGGCGTCCAGGGGGCATGGCGCAGCTGCACGCCCGCGGCGAACTGCCCCGCACCAGGACTTCGTGAACGAGTTCTTCATCGGCACGCAGTGCACCGGCCGGCTCACCGGCACCACCGAGGTGGCCGGCCTGCCCGCCGTGCTGCCGTCCGTCACGGGCCGCGCCTGGATCACCGGCACCGCCCAGTACCTGCTGGACCCGTCCGATCCCTTCCCGCGATTCGTCCTCCAGCCGCCCGGACACCGATACTGGTCGCATACATGCCACGTCGCCGAGGAGGAGCCACTGCATGGCAGCGCACGACGGGCCCGCCCTGCCCGCCCTCGGCCGCCGGCGCACCGGCAGTTACCGCGAGCTCGTCGCGGACGCCCTGCGCGCGGCGCTGGTCGCCGGGGAGCTCCGCCCCGGCGAGGTGCACTCGGTACCCGCGCTGGCGGGCCGCTTCGGCATCTCGGCCACGCCCGTCCGCGAGGCGCTGCTGGACCTGGCCAAGGAGGGGCTGCTCGACCCGGTGCCCAACAAGGGTTTCCGGGTGACCGCGGTCTCCGGGCGGCAGCTGGACGAGTACACCCACCTCCGCTCCCTCATCGAGATCCCGACCGTCACCGGCCTCGCCTCCACCGCCGACGCCACGGCGCTGGAGGCGCTGCGCCCGGCCGCCGAGCAGATCGTCACCGCCGCCGCGGCCGGCGAGCTCATCGCATACGTGGAGGCCGACCGCCGATTCCACCTCGGGCTGCTCGCGCTCGCCGGCAACGAGCACCTGGTCGAGGTCGTCGGCGACCTGCGCAAGCGCTCCCGGCTGTACGGCCTCACGGCGCTCGCCGAGCGCGGCCTGCTACGGGCCTCCGCGCAGGAGCACCTGGAGCTGCTGGACGCCCTGCTGGCCCGCGACGGCGCCCGCGTACAGGCCGTGATGACCCGCCACCTCGGCCACGTCAGGGGCCTGTGAGCGCGCTGACCGGCGGAAGCGGGATGGGACCGTTCTTCGCCGTACGCACCGGGCCGGGGGAGCCTCGGGCCGAGGGCTTCGTGCCGCTGGCCGAGGTGTACGCCGGGCGGCCGTCGCCCGCGCTCACCGGCCGGGTGGCGGAGGTCGGACGGCGGCTCGGCACGTCCGAGCGGCGCGTCGCTGCCTCGCTGGCCCAGCAGGGGCTGGCCGCGCGGCTGTGGTCCGTCGCGCTCGGCCCGGCGGCGCTGACCGGCCGTATGCCCGACCTGTCCGGCGGGCGCCTGTGGTGGCATCCCGGCCGGTCCGCCCCGGACGAGCTGTGGCTGCGGCGGGACGACCCGGACGTGCCCGCCGGCCGGCTGCGCGAGGACGTACTCCTGGGCCACCTGGTGCCCCTGTGCGAGTCCGTGCACGCGGTGTCGGGCGTCGCGCCCGGACTGCTGTGGGGCAACGCCGCCTCGGCCCTCGCCGGCACCCTGCGGGTGCTGCGCTCCTGGTGCCTGGGGGAGGGCGGCCGGTCCGACGCCGCGGCCCGCGCCGCCGCGCTGGCGGAGGAACTGATGGCGGATCCGCTGCTGCGCGACGCCGGCGACCTCCGGCTCACCGGGCCCGGCGCGCCCGCCTACGCCCGCCGCAGCTGCTGCCTGTACTACCGCGTGCCCGGCGGCGGGCTGTGCGGGGACTGCGCGCTGCGCTGAGGGCGGACCCGGCCGGAAGGGCGATCACCCGCGAGCGCCTGATCGTCGAGCCGGCCTACGACCACCACGGCGGCGTCGGCCGGGGCGCCACCCCGATGTCGGGAATGTGCGCCCCGACTGCGTCACGGGCTCTGAGCCTCGTCGACCGGCGGACGTATCGGCCCGCTTCACCGTCGGGGACGCCGCGCCGGACTTCCGGTGACCAGGAACTATCCATGGAGGTGCAGAAGTTGATGATGTGAAAGGCTGTCGTCGGCACCGGGTCAGGGCCCCCGGGCGGCCGCCGAGAGGAGCGCAGCGTGATGGAGAACGGCTTCCGCGCCGAGGAGATCGACACCGGCAGGCCGCACCCCGCGCGGATCTACGACTACCTGCTGGGCGGCAAGGACAACTACGAGGTGGACCGCAAGGCCGCCGACGCACTCGCCACCGCGGCGCCCGAGGTGAGGATCGGCGTCCGCGCCAACCGGGCCTTCATGCGCCGCGCAGTCCGGCACGTGGTCGGCAGCGGCGTCCGCCAGATCCTCGACATCGGCACCGGCCTGCCCACCTCCCCCAACGTGCACGAGATCGCCCAGGAAGTGGCGCCGGACGTCCGCATCGCGTACGTCGACAACGACCCGATCGTGAACACCCACGCCAACGCCCTGCTCAGCCGCTCGGGTGCCACCAGCGTCGTCCTCGCCGACCTGCGCGACCCCCGGGCCGTGCTGGACCACCCCGACGTCCGCCGGGTCATCGACTTCGGTCAGCCGGTCGCCCTGCTCCTCGTCGCCGTCCTGCACTTCCTCACCGAGGCGGAGAAGCCCGCGGAGGTGGTCGCCACCCTGCGAGACGCGCTCCCGGCCGGCAGCTACGTGGTGCTGTCGCACGCCACCGGCGACTTCGCCGACCGCAGCGACGCCCAGGCCGTCTACAACAACGCCACCGCCACCTTGAACCTGCGCTCCCGCTCCGAGATCGAGCGGTTCTTCGACGGCTTCGAGCTGGAGGAGCCGGGCCTCGTCCAGGTCCCCTTCTGGCGTCCCGACGCCCCGGTCCCGCCGCGCTCCGCCGAGATCGGCTTCTACGGCGGCGTCGCCCGCCGCGGCTAGCGGACGGACGCCCCGCCCGTCAGGCGGGCCGGTCCAGCCGGTCCTTGAGGACACGGGCCCTGGCCCGCTGGACCGCCCCGGCCTGGGAGGCGGCGAAGCGCAGCAGGCCGGGCGGCGTGCGAAGGCGCAGGGTGTCGGTGACGAGGCTGCCGGCCCCGTCGCGGTCGATGGCGAAGCGGTAGCCCATGTGGACCCGGGCGGGGCTGCGGACCTCGCCGGAGATCTCGGCGGAGAGCGGAAGACGGTCCGGGACGGCGACGAGCGTGACGTCGATGACGTTGTCGTGCCGCAGGAGCCCCAGGAACCGGAACCGCTCCACCGCCGTGTAGCGCACGGTCCCGCCACTGCGGCGCACGTCGCGGACGTCGACGACGAGCGGCGACAGGCCGATGTAGTGCGCGGGCTCGGACAGGTGCGCGAAGACCTCCTCCGGCGGCGCGGCTATCCGGAAGGTGTGCTCCAGTTCGGCGGACGGCATCTCGGACCCCTCCCTCGTGACGGCGCGTGGCACGGTGATCCTCCCACCGCCCGCGCCGTACTCGCCCCGCTCGTGCTTCTCGAGGCAGCCGGCCGTCACGCCCCCGGGGTGACGCTGACCCAGTTGTCCGGGCCGGTGAACGGCGTACCGGAAGCACGGGGCCGCCGACCGCGTCTTCCGGATACGGAAGGACACGGGCGACGGCCCCAGAACGGCCCCAGAGGGGATGCAGGTGCCGTGACCTGCGGCGTTCTTAGACGTCGAAGTAGAGCTCGAACTCGTGCGGGTGCGGGCGCAGCGCGATCGGGGCGATCTCGTTGGTCCGCTTGTAGTCGATCCAGGTCTCGATCAGGTCGGAGGTGAAGACACCGCCCTGGAGGAGGAACTCGTGGTCCGCCTCGAGGGACTCCAGGACCGCCGACAGCGAGGTCGGGACCTGCGGGACGCCCGCGTGCTCCTCGGGGGCGAGCTCGTAGAGGTCCTTGTCGACGGGCTCGGCCGGCTCGATCTTGTTCTTGATGCCGTCGAGGCCGGCGAGCAGCAGCGCCGAGAAGGCCAGGTACGGGTTGCCGGAGGAGTCCGGGGCGCGGAACTCGATGCGCTTGGCCTTGGGGTTCGCGCCCGTGATCGGGATGCGGATGGCCGCGGAGCGGTTGCGCTGCGAGTAGACCAGGTTGACCGGGGCCTCGAAACCGGGCACCAGGCGGTGGTAGGAGTTCACCGTGGGGTTGGTGAACGCCAGCAGCGCCGGGGCGTGCTTGAGGATGCCGCCGATGTAGTAGCGGGCGGTGTCGGACAGGCCCGCGTAGCCCTGCTCGTCGTAGAACAGCGGGTCGCCGGCGGACCAAAGGGACTGGTGGACGTGCATGCCGGAGCCGTTGTCACCGAAGATCGGCTTGGGCATGAAGGTCGCGGTCTTGCCGGCGCGCCAGGCGACGTTCTTCACGATGTACTTGAAGAGCATCAGGTCGTCGGCCGCGGCGAGCAGCGTGTTGAACTTGTAGTTGATCTCGGCCTGGCCGGCGGTGCCCACCTCGTGGTGCTGGCGCTCGACCTGCAGGCCGGACTTGATCAGCTCCAGGGTGATCTCCGCGCGCAGGTCGGCGAAGTGGTCGACCGGCGGGACCGGGAAGTAGCCGCCCTTGTACTTGACCTTGTAACCGCGGTTGTCCTGCTCCGCACCGCTGTTCCAGGCGCCGGCCTCGGAGTCGATGTGGTAGAAGGACTGGTTCGCGCTGGTCTCGAAGCGGGCGCTGTCGAAGACGTAGAACTCGGCCTCGGGGCCGAAGTACGCGGTGTCGGCGATGCCGGAGGAGGCGAGGTAGGCCTCGGCCTTCTTCGCCACGTTCCGCGGGTCACGGCTGTACTGCTCGCCGGTGATCGGGTCGTGGATGAAGAAGTTGACGTTGAGCGTGGCGTCCTTGCGGAACGGGTCCAGCTTGGCCGTGGAGAGGTCCGGCACCAGCGCCATGTCGGACTCGTGGATGGCCTGGAAGCCGCGGATCGAGGACCCGTCGAACATGAGCTGCTCGTCGGGGTCGAAGGACTCGACCGGGACCGTGAAGTGCTGCATCACACCGGGCAGGTCGCAGAACCGGACGTCCACGAACTTGACGTCGTTGTCCGAGATGAACTTCTTCACCTCGTCGGCGTTTTGGAACGACATCCAACTCCTCCTTGGCCCGGCCCGGGAGGCCGGATTGCAGCTCATGGGTGCGACCAGTGCGGTGGCGCACGTTGGTGCCGACCTTAGAGATCGGGCATTTCCCCCTCGTGACCCATTTGTTTCTTGCAGGTTAACCGAGTCGTCGCACGGGTGCCGGGTCGGACGCGGGCGCCCCGGAGCGGGGGGTTACCGTGGAGCCGTGGACAACAGGGATGTCATCGGATCGTGGATCGAGGGCCCGAAGGCCGCCGCGGAGCGGATGGGCGTCGACTTCGGCTACCGCGGGCAGCGCCTGGGGCTGCCGGAGCACGGCCCCGGCTCGATCGCCCCGGTCGGGCGGCGCGTCGCGGCCCTCTTCATCGACTGGGGCCTGTGCGCGCTGATCGCATACGGGCTGATCGCGCACCGTGACGCGGCCGCGGCCAATCCGTGGACCACGGTGGTCTTCGGCCTCATGAGCGTGCTGCTGCTGGGCACCATCGGCACCACGCCGGGCAAGCGCCTGCTGGGGCTGCGCGTGGTCCGGCAGGACGGCGGGCGGCTCGGCATGGGCGCGGCCGCGCTGCGGACGCTGCTGCTCCTGCTGGTCGTCCCGGCGGTGGTCTGGGACCGGGACACCCGCGGCATGCACGACCGGGCCGTGAAGGCGGTCCAGGTCCGGATGTGAGCGCGGCGCTCGTACGACGCGAAACGCGAGGTGCCCCGGACGATTCGATTCGTCCGGGGCACCTCGCGTTCCGTTTCGTATGCGATCAGCGGCCCTTCGGCATGCGCATGCCCTTGGGGAGCGGGCCCTTCGGCACCGGCATGTTGCTCATCAGATCGCCCAGCGCCCGCAGCCGGTCGTTGACCTCGGTGACCTTGGGGCCGGGCAGGACCCGCGGCAGCTTCAGCAACGTGGTGCGGATCTTCTTCAGCGGCACCTGGCCCTCGCCGTTGCCCACGATGAGGTCGGTGACCGGGACGTCGACGACGATGCGCGCCATCTTCTTCTTCTCGGAGGCCAGCAGGCCCTTCACCCGGTTCGGGTTGCCCTCGCCGACCAGGACGATGCCGGCCTTGCCGACCGCGCGGTGCACGACGTCCTGGCTGCGGGTCATCGCCACCGCGGGCGTCACCGACCAGCCGCGGCCGACGTTGTCCAGCACCGCCGCCGCGGCGCCGGGCTGTCCGTCGAGCTGGCCGAACGCGGCCTTCTCGGCACGCCGCCCGAAGACGATCGCCATCGCCAGCAGGGCCAGCAGGAAGCCCAGGATGCCCGCGTAGATCTCGTGACCGATCAAGAAGCCGATGGCGAGGATGACACCGAAGGTGACGATTCCCACAGCCGCGAGGACGAGACCGACCTTGGAGTCGACTCGCCTGGTCATCTTGTAGGTCTGGGCGATCTGCTTGAGGCGCCCAGGGTTGCTCTCGGATGTATCCCTCGCCATGCCGCACAGGATACGTGGCCCGCGCGGCCCGGGCCCCACCGGAGGGGGGCCGACCTTCGCGCGGAGGCCCGCGGGGGCTCTAGAGAACGTCGCCGCGCGGGGCGCGCGAGGAGACCAGGGCGTCCATCACGTGCTGGGCGTCGCGGCGGTCCTTGGCGCGCTTGCGGTCCTCCAGGACGGCGGACCAGGCGTTGCGGCGGGCCGTCTCCTCGGCGCCACGGAACAGGAAGTACTCCACGGCGCGCAGTGCGCCGGCGGCGGCACCGGGGAGGGTGGTGCCCTGGCGGTGGAGGTGTGCGGCCTCGGCCTGCATGGTGGTGTCCCCCTCAGGACGGCTCAGACGCGGGTGGATGTTCCGCTCATCCAGAGTCACCACATTGTGTTACCAGTCCGTGACCGGTCGGTCAAACCGTCGTGAAACCCCGGCGGTGCCCTCGCGCCGTTCTCCGCGGACGCGCCGCACGTCAGGAACGCGCCAGGAGCCCCCGCGAGGGCCCCTGGCGTGACGAACCGCACGTTACGGGGGTGACCCGAAGGTCATCGCAGCGTGATCAGACCGCCTGTGCGGCGACGACCTCGCCGCGCTCGCCGCGGCGCTCGACGGCCTGCTGGAAGAGCCGGCCGGCCCGGTACGAGGACCGCACGAGCGGGCCCGACATGACACCGGCGAAGCCGATCTCCTCGGCCTCCTCCTTCAGCTCCACGAACTCCTGGGGCTTCACCCAGCGCTCCACCGGGTGGTGCCGCAGGCTCGGGCGCAGGTACTGGGTGATGGTGATCAGCTCGCAGCCCGCGTCGTGCAGGTCCTGCAGCGCCTGGCTGATCTCCTCGCGCTCCTCACCCATGCCGAGGATGAGGTTCGACTTGGTCACCAGGCCGGCCTCGCGCGCCTTGGTGATGACCTCCAGCGAGCGCTCGTAGCGGAAGCCGGGGCGGATGCGCTTGAAGATCCGCGGCACGGTCTCCACGTTGTGGGCCAGCACCTCGGGACGGGCGCCGAAGACCTCGGCGAGCTGCTCCGGCACCGCGTTGAAGTCCGGGATCAGCAGCTCGACCTTGGTGCGGCCGGCGGCCCGGCCGGCGGTCATGGCGTGGATCTGCCGCACGGTCTCGGCGTACAGCCAGGCGCCGCCGTCCTCCAGGTCGTCGCGGGCGACGCCGGTGATGGTCGCGTAGTTGAGGTCCATCGTGACGACGGACTCACCGACGCGACGCGGCTCGTCGCGGTCGAGGGCCTGCGGCTTGCCGGTGTCGATCTGGCAGAAGTCGCAGCGCCGGGTGCACTGGTCGCCGCCGATGAGGAAGGTGGCCTCGCGGTCCTCCCAGCACTCGAAGATGTTGGGGCAGCCCGCCTCCTGGCACACCGTGTGCAGGCCCTCGCGCTTCACGAGGCTGTGCAGCTCGGTGTACTCGGGGCCCATCTTGGCCCGCGTTTTGATCCACTCGGGCTTCCGCTCGATGGGGGTCTGGCTGTTGCGGACCTCCAGACGCAGCATCTTGCGGCCTTCAGGCGCTACAGCGGACACGTCCGACTCCCTCTCGAGGCTTCGTTTCCTTGGTGAACATCAGCGTACGCCTGTGGATTCCTGGACGACCCGGGGGAGCGGCACGGCCGACTCCAAGACCGCCCGCAGGTGCTTCTCGACCACCGGCACGACTTCCGCGACGGTGATGTCACGGCCGAGTTCGTTGCTGAGCGAGGCCACCCCCGCGTCCCGGATGCCGCACGGCACGATCCGGTCGAACCAGGTGTTGTCGGGGTTCACGTTCAGCGCGAAGCCGTGCATCGTCACGCCCTTCGCGACCCGGATGCCGATCGCGGCGAGCTTGCGGTCCTCACGGCGCTGGCCGGCGTTGGACGGGGCGTACTCGGGGCCCGACAGGCGCGGGTCGAACTCGTCGTCCTGCAGCCGCGGGTCGAAGTCCAGCGTCAGCCCCGGGATCACCGGCGGCCGGTCCTCGATCGGGTCGCCCAGCACCCACACGCCGCTGCGGCCCTCCACCCGCGTGGTCTCCAGTCCGAACTCGGCGCACGCGTTGATCAGCGCCTCCTCCAGGCGGCGCACGTGCGCGACCACGTCCACCGGTCGCGGCAGCTTCAGGATGGGGTAGCCGACCAGCTGGCCCGGGCCGTGCCAGGTGATCTTGCCGCCGCGGTCGACGTCCACCACGGGGGTGCCGTCCAGCGGACGCTCGCTGTCCTCGGTGCGGCGGCCCGCGGTGTAGACGGGCGGGTGTTCCAGCAGCAGGCACGTGTCGGGGATCTCGTCGGCGAAGCGCGCGGCGTGCACCCGGCGCTGCTCCTCCCACGCCTCCCGGTACTCCACCGCGTCCTCGCCGAAGCCCAGGTGGACGAAGCGCAGGTCACTCACGGCCGCTCCCTTTGTGGTCCTTTGCGGCGCCCCTCCACGCGTCAAGGGCGCCTCAGCAACTGTACGTCCGGTGGGGTGGTGTCCTGCACGGGGCTGGGGCCTAGCACCAGGCGATGGGCAAGGGAAGCGTTCTGCCGATATGTGGGTGCGGATTCACCCGATACGGCGAATGCGGGGCGCTCGAGTGGTGAGTGAGTCGATACAGAACGTTACATTCGCGCCGTTCTGCGGATGGACCCGCGGCCCACGGACGGTGAACACCGCGCCGGACGCCCGGGACGCCGCGCACCCGAACGCCCGCAACCCAGCACGCCCGCACGTCCGGAAGGCAGGGGACCGCACCACTGATGTCCGACCGTTCCTCGCAGCGCCCCCCGAACCGTCAACTGGCCGCCCTGATCGCCGAAGCCGGGTTCTCCAACGCCGGGCTCGCCCGCCGGGTGGACCAACTCGGCATCGAGCACGGTCTGGACCTGCGGTACGACAAGACCTCCGTCACCCGGTGGCTGCGCGGCCAGCAGCCCCGGGGCACGACGCCCGCCCTCATCGCCGAGGTCTTCACCCGGCGGCTCGGGCGCCGGCTGTCCGCCCACGACCTCGGGCTCGACGCCGTCGCCCCGGTCTACGCGGGGCTGGAGTACGCCGCCTCCCCGGAGGAGGCCGTGGAGATCGTCTCCGGGCTGTGGCGGAAGGACACCGGGAACCAGGCCGACCTCCGCAAGATCGCGTTCACCCCCGCGGGGCTGGTCGTCCCCAGCCGCGACTGGCTGATCGGCCGGGCGGACGACCGGGTGGGGCGCGGCCCCGAGCCCGGCACGGGCCCGGCCGGTCCGGGCCACGGCGGCGGTCCGGGGACCGCGCGGCTGCCCGCGCAGCGCGCCGGTGGCGGCTCACGGGGGGCGCTCACACCGGTCGCGGTCGCCGCGCCCGCGGTGTTCGGCGGCAACGGGCAGCGGGTCGGCGTGGGGGACATCGCCGCCCTGCGCTCCGTCGGCGAGCTCTTCCGCACCCTCGACAACGCCTACGGCGGCGGCCACGCGCGGCAGGCCCTCGTCCGTTACCTGGAGCACGAGGCCGAACCCATGCTGCGCGGCACCTACGGGGAGGCCATGGGACGCCGCCTGTTCGCCGCGGTCGCCGACCTCACCCGGCTCGCCGGCTGGACCTCGTACGACATCGGCGCGCACGGGCTCGCCCAGCGGTACTTCGTGCAGGCCCTGCGGCTCGCGCAGGCCGCCGGGGACCGCGTCTACGGGGGGTACGTCCTCGTCACGATGAGCCGCCAGGCGGTCTACCTCGGGCACGGCCGCGAGGCCGTCCAGCTGGCCCGGGTCGCCCAGCAGGGCGTCGGCAGCGGCGCCCCGCCGGTCGTGCAGGCGCTCTTCCACGCGGCGGAGGCACGTGGCCACGGGCTGCTCGGTGAGGTCCGCGCCTGCACGGCGGCACTGGTGCGGGCCGAACGCGCCCTGGAGGCGGTCAGGAACGGCGACGACGTGCCGTCCTGGGCGCGCTTCTTCGACGAGGCCCAGCTGGCGGACGAGTTCGGCCACTGCCATCGCGACCTCGGCCAGTACCGGGCGGCCTCGCAGCACGCCGAACGCTCGCTGCAACTGCGCGGCCAGGCGTACGCGCGCAGCCGCGTCTTCTGCCGCACGGTGCTGGCCGCCGCGCGGCTCGGCCTCGGCGAGGTCGACGCCGCATGCGCCCTCGGCGCGGAGGCCATGCAGGCCGCCGTCGAGATGCGGTCGCTCCGCGCCGTCGAGTACGTCCGCGACTTCGGCCGCCGCCTCGAAACCCATCGCGACGCCGCCCCCGTCCGCGCCTTCCACGACCGCGCGACGGCCCTGGGCGTGCCCGTGGGGTGACGCCCGGCGGGCGCCGGACAGAGCGGTGCCGTCGAGGTGGTCGTGCGAGCAACCGGCACCGCTCCGGCGCCTGAACCCCCGCCGACCGCCGGCCCGCACGGCGGCGACGGCCCGACGCCCCCATCCTCCCCTCCGCAGCCCGCCGCTTTGCGCCGAAGGCGCGAGACGCGGGGAGAGCCGAAGTACCCGGGGGACCCGACGAAGGGGCCCTACGCGGCGAGTGGCTGCGTGCCAGGGCCCTGGCCGAGGCCCACGTCACGAAGGAGGTGCTGGGCCGCGCGTCGCCCGGAGAGCAGCGCCCCCTGCACCGCTCCGGCGCCTGAACCCCCGCCGACCGCCGGCCCGCACGGCGGCGACGGCCCGACGCCCCCATCCTCCCCTCCGCAGCCCGCCGCTTTGCGCCGAAGGCGCGAGACGCGGGGAGAGCCGAAGTACCCGGGGGACCCGACGAAGGGGCCCTACGCGGCGAGTGGCTGCGTGCCAGGGCCCTGGCCGAGGCCCACGTCACGAAGGAGGTGCTGGGCCGCGCGTCGCCCGGAGAGCAGCGCCCCCTGCACCGTGCTGGTGTCCCGGTGGTCCCCGCACACATAGAGCCCCTGCAGGATCCGCACCGGACGCCGCAGGTCGTGCGGGGCCGTCATCGCCGGCAGCGCCTCCGCGTCGTGGTGGACGGCGAGCAGTTCCCAGCCCGCCGTGGACGTTCCGTAGAGCTCCGCCAGGTGGGCCCGGACGGCGATGTCGTCCGGCGCGGGGGCTGCCGCGGGGCCGAGCAGTACGGACGTGACAAGGGCGCGGCCCACGGGGGCGCGGGAGGGGTCGACGAGGCTGGCCGGAAAGGTGTGGGAGACCGGGCCGCGCCGGTCCGCGTCGAGCACGAGCGCGGGCTGCTTCAGCGGCGCCGCCGGTGCGGCGTGGTGCAGGACGGTGACGCCGTGGAAGCCGGGGACGCGCAGCCCGGGCAGCAGTCCGGCCGCCGCGCGGGCCCCGGTGGCGACGACCACGGCCCGGCACGGGATCTCGTCCCCGCCCGCGGTGCGGACGCCGTTGGTCGCCGCCGCGACCGCCCGCACCCCGGTGCGGACCGTCCCGGTCGGCAGCGCGGCCGCCAGCGCCTGCGGCACCGTGGCGGCGCCGCCCGCCGGCAGACACGTACGGCCGAGGGCGAAGCCGCGCAGGACCAGGTCGGCGACCCGGCTGGACGTCGTCAGGTCCGGGTCGCAGAGCAGCGCGGACAGCAGCGGCCGCAGGTACCCGTCGACCGTGCGGGGCGCGAAGCCGCGCGAGGCGAGGGCGGCGGCGGCCGTGGTCTCGGGGCGGTCCAGGAGGCGCTCGACGGGGGAGCCGGCGAGGCGGTTGAGGGCCGTCCGCAGCCGGGCCTTGTCCAGCGGCGAGCCGATGGGCGCGCGGGCCGCGGCCAGCGCGGCCCGCGGGTCGCCGACGCGGTAGCCGCGGCCGGCGGCCCGTACCAGTACGCCCGGGAAGAGCGGCCGCAGCTGCAGGTCCCGCAGGCCCGGGGTGCGGCGCAGCTCCGGGTAGGAGGTGTTGAGCAGTTGTGGACCCCGGTCGAGGAGGAAGCCGTCGACCTTCTCGGTGGCCATGCGGCCACCCACCCGGTCCTCTGCCTCCAGCACGGTGACGGTGAGCCCGGCACCGGTGAGGTGATGCGCCGCGCAGAGCCCGGCGAGGCCGGCCCCGATCACGCACACGTCCGTCTGTGAACCCGTAGAGCGTGCTGTAGAGAGCACGTTGCCCCTCCCCGAGGTCGGCACGTTTCCCCGCTCGCGTCAGCTGGCGCTGGAACCGTCATGCCCACTCCCGCGCCAACTGATGCCGGAAAACGGCTGTGGGTGGCATTCAGTGCCTTTCTTCGGCCAGCGCGGCCCGGATCGCCTCGTCGATCCCGGGGTGGGCGTGGCTGAACCCGGAGTCCAGCAGCACCCGTGGCACCGCGCGGGTGCTGCCGAGGATCTCGGTGGCGAACTCCCCGACGACGCTGCGCAGTACGGGCCCGGGGACCGCGAACACCGTGGGCCGCCGCAGCACCCGTCCCATCGCCCGGGTCACCTCGGTGTTGGTCAGCGCCTCGGGCGCGCACAGGTTGACCGGGCCGGAGACTGACTCGGTGTCGACGATGTGGCGCAGCGCCGCGATCTGGTCGTGCAGCGAGATGAAGCTCCAGTACTGGCGCCCGTCGCCGAGCCGCCCGCCCAGGCCCGCCTTGAAGAGCGGGAAGAGCCGGCCCCAGGCGCCGCCCCTGCCGGAGACGACCAGCCCGGTGCGGGCGAACGCGGTGCGGACGCCCGCGTCGCGGGCCGGGCCGGCGGCGGCCTCCCAGTCGCGGCACACGGAGGGGAGGAAGCCGGTGCCCAGCGGTGAGCTCTCGTCGACCCGGCGGTCGCCGGTGTCGCCGTACGCGGTGATGCCGGAGCCGCTGACGAGCACCCGCGGCGGGGTGTCCAGGGAGGCGAGGGCCCGCGCGAGGGTGGCGGTGCCCTGCACGCGGCTGTCGCGGATGGTCCGCTTGTAGGCGTCCGTCCAGCGGTGGTCGCCGACCCCGGCGCCGGCGAGGTTGACGACGGCCTCCACGCCCTCGAGCCCCGCGGTGTCGACGGTGCCGCCCCGCGGGTCCCAGCGCACCTCGTCCGGCCCGGACGGCTCCCGCCTGACGAGGCGTAGGACCTCGTGCCGGTCGGTGAGCAGGGAGCGGACCAGGGCGGAGCCGATGAGGCCGGACGAGCCGGTGATGGCGATGCGCATGGGGTAATCGTGGCGCAGAACGGCCCTGGGGGTATGGGAAGGTGACGCTCATGTCCGACATCCGTGTGCGCCCGGCCCTGCTCTCCGACGACCCCGCGCTCGCCCGCCTGGAGCGGGCGACCTGGTCGACCCTGCACGCGGTGCGGCCGCCGCTGGAGGAGAACGAGGACTTCTTCGGCGAGACCTCGGGGCCGGACGCGTTCCTGGTGGCGGAGACCGATGGCCGCCTCGCGGGTTTCGTCGGGATGGCGCCGCCGACGCCGCTGGCCTCCAACGCCCATGTGCGCCAGATCCGGGGCCTGGCGGTCGACACCTGGGCGCGGGGCCGCGGGGTGGGGCTGGAACTCGTCCTGGCGGCCGTCGAGGAGGCCCGCCGGCAGGGCGCGGTGCGCGTCACGCTGCGGGTGCTGGGTCACAACACCCCGGCCCGGCGGCTGTACGAGGCGGCCGGGTTCACCGTGGAGGGCGTGCTGCCGGGGGAGTTCCTGCTGGACGGCGGGTACGTGGACGACGTGTGCATGGGGCGCCGGGTCTGAAGGCGCACCCGGTAGGGCCCCGGCGCTCCGCGACGCGCGGCCGGGCTCAGCCGAAGCGTTCCCAGAGCCGGGGGAATCGTTCCGCCACCGCGGCCGCGTTCTCGAAGTCGATGTAGACGCCCTCCGGCTCGGCGGGCTGCGCCGGCAGGTCCAGATCGGGCAGCCGGACACCAGTGAGCTGCTCGTACGCCTCGTCCGCCGCGTATCCGAGGTCCTCCGCGTCGCCGTCCACCTCCGGGTCGAAGGAGCCGGTCATCTCCGCGAGGCTGTCGGGGTCGTGGACGGCCTGCTCGAAGACGTGCCGTCCCTGACCGATGAGCCAGCACCGGAAGAAGTCGAACGCGTCGTCACCGGCGCCGCCCAGCATCAGGTCGGCGGCGCCCCACACGTCCCAGCGGTAGGCCCGGTTGAAACGGCTCTCGAAGTGCCGCGCGAAGTCGACGACGGACTCCGGGTCGAGCTGGGTCAGCCGTTCCACCAGCAGGTCGGCCTGCTCCTCCGGGTCGCCCCCCGCTGCCTCGCGCGTGCTGTCGACGATCTCCCAGAACTCCGTCTCGTCCATCACCGCTCCAGCATCCTGGCTGCGGCCCTCCGACGCACGCGGAACACGGCAGGCGCGGCCCCGTGTCGCCGGGACCGCCGAAAGCGGCCCTCAGCCGTAGACGGCGGCCATGGCGCGGACCGCCTCGGCCAGCCGCTCGCGCAGGGCGGCCGGGCCGAGCACCTCGGCGTCGGGGCCGAGGGACAGCAGCTGTTCGTAGGCGACGTCCCGGCTCTCGACGGGGAGCGTGACGGTCACCCGCCCCCGTGCGTCCGGCGGCGCGGCGGCCGTGAGCGCCTCGCGGGCGGCGGCGCGGTCGGTGACGTACGGCAGGCGGCGGGCGCCGTCGGGCGTGAGGCGCAGGACGACCTCGTCCCGGAGCATCGAGCGGGCGAACTCGGCGGCGCGGGCCTCCCAGAACGCGGGCAGGTCGAAGTCCGGGTCCCTGCCGAAACGATCCTCCGTGGGTTCCGCCGCGGTGAACCGGTCCACCCGGTAGACCCGGACGTCCGCGCCGCAGCGCGCCACCGCGTACCAGACGCCCCCCTTGAGCACGAGGCCGTACGGATCCAGCTCGCGCGCCACCTCCTCCTCCCCGCGCCGGTAACGGGCCCGCAGCCGCCGGTCGCCCCACACCGCCTCGGCGAGCGCCGGCAGCAGTCGCGGCGTCTGCGGCTCCTGCCACCAGCCCGGCGCGTCCAGGTGGAAGCGTTGTGCCGCCGAGCGCGGCGCGTCCCGCAGTTCGGGCTGCAGGGCGGCGGAGACCTTCAGGCGGGCCGAGGAGCCCGCGTCGTGCAGGCCCATGGCCCGCAGCGCGGCGGGCACCCCGGACAGGAACAGCGCCTCCGCCTCCGCACGGGCCAGCCCGGTCAGCCGGGTGCGGTAGCCGTCGACCAGCCGGTAGCCGCCGGCGCGTCCCCGCTCGGCGTAGACCGGCACCCCCGCCTCGGACAGGGCCAGCACGTCCCGGCCGACGGTGCGCTCGGACACCTCCAGGGCCCCGGCGAGTTCGGCCGCCGTCATCGACTCGCGGGACTGGAGCAGGAGGACGAGGTGGATCAGTCGTGCCGCACGCATACCCCGAGGCTATGCGGTCGCCCTGGGCACCGGGACGGGGCCGGTCCGGGAGGTCCGGACCGGCCCCGCCGGAGCCCGCTGCGTGCGCATCAGCGCGGGGGGAAGGACACCGCAGCGCGCAACCCGCCGGGGCAGCCGGGCCGGTGGGGGCGGTGGCGCCCCGGCGGGAGCCGGTGACGGTGACGCGCCGGCCACCGCCGGGCGGTCGTCGGCTCGTCGATCCGCCGTTGCCGCAGGGCGGGTTCGCCGGTGTCCGGCTGCCCGGCCCTGCCCCCCGGAGTACGTCCGCCGGGCCCGGACCGTTCAACGCGGCGGGGGCCGGCCCGGGGAACGGCCGAGGCCCCAGCCCGGGAAGGGGCTGGGGCCTCGGCCGTCGTACGGTCCCGCGAGGACTCCGGTCGGTTACAGACCGAGGTCGCCCTCGAACTCGCCGGCCTCGAGACGGGCCTTGACGTCGTTCAGGTAGCGGGCGGCGTCCGCGCCGTCGACCAGCTGGTGGTCGTACGACAGGGTCAGGTACGCCACGTCGCGGATCGCGATGGTCTCACCCAGGTCCGGGTGGTTGACGACCATCGGGCGGCGCACGGTGGCGCCGATGCCGAGCTCGGCGACCTGCGGGTAGTTCACGATGATCGTGTCGAACAGCGCACCGCGCGAGCCGGTGTTGCTGATCGTGAACGTGCCGCCGGACAGGTCGTCCGGGCTGATCTTCTTGTTGCGGACCTTGCCGGCCAGCTCCGCCGTCTTCTTGGCGATGCCGGCCAGGCTCAGGTCGCCGGCGCCCTTGATGACCGGGACCATCAGGCCCTGCTCCGAGTCCACCGCGATGCCGACGTTCTCGACGTCGTGGTAGGTGACGGTGCCGTCCTCGTTGATCTTGGCGTTGATGACCGGGTGGGCCTTCAGCGCCTCGGCGGCCGCCTTCACGAAGAACGGCATCGGCGAGAGCTTGACGCCCTCGCGGGCCAGGAAGGACTCCTTGGCCCGGGCCCGCAGCCTCATGATCCTGGTGACGTCCACCTCGACCACGGTCGACAGCTGCGCCTGGCTGTGCAGCGCCTTCATCATGTTCTCGGCGATGACCTTGCGGATGCGGGTCATCTTGACGGTCTGCCCGCGCAGCGCGGCGGCGGCGGCCGGCACCGTGACGCCCGCGGACGGGGCCGGGGCGGTCGGCGCGGCAGCGGCGGCCTTGGCGGCCTCGGCGGCGGCCAGGACGTCCTGCTTGCGGATGCGGCCACCGACACCGGTGCCCTTGACCGTCGCCAGGTCCACGCCGTTCTCGGCGGCGAGCTTGCGCACCAGCGGGGTCACGTACGCGCCCTCGTCGGTCGGCGCCGTCGCCGAGGGGGCGGCCGGAGCGGCCGGGGCCGGGGTGACCGGAGCCGGAGCCGCGACCGGGGCGGGGGCCGGGGCGACCGGAGCGGGGGCCGGGGCCGGAGCGGCCGGGGCCGGGGCGACCGGAGCGGGGGCCGGGGGCGCGACCGGGGCGGGCGCCGGAGCCGCGGCGGCCGGGGCCGGAGCGGCGGCGGGGGCCGCGCCGGCGGCACCGATGACGGCGAGCTTGGCGCCGACCTCGGCGGTCTCGTCCTCACCGACGAGGATCTCCAGCAGGGTGCCGGCGGCCGGCGACGGGATCTCGGTGTCGACCTTGTCGGTGGAGACCTCGAGCAGCGGCTCGTCGGCCTCGACGCTCTCGCCGACCGACTTCAGCCAGCGGGTGACGGTGCCCTCGGTCACCGACTCGCCCAGCGCCGGCAGCAGCACCGGGGTGCCCTCGGCGCCACCGGCCGGGGCCGCGGCCGGAGCCGGAGCGGGAGCGGGGGCCGCGGCGGCGGGCGCCGGGGCAGGGGCCTCCTGCACCGGAGCCGGTGCGGGGGCCGCGGCGGCGGCCGGGGCGGGAGCGGCAGCGGGGGCGCCCGTGCCGTCGTCGATGACGGCCAGCTCGGCGCCGACCTCCACCGTCTCGTCCTCGGCCACCTTGATGGAGGAGAGGATGCCGGAGGCGGGCGCCGGGATCTCGGTGTCGACCTTGTCGGTCGACACCTCGAGCAGCGGCTCGTCGGCCTCGACGCGCTCACCCTCGGCCTTGAGCCAGCGGGTGACGGTGCCCTCGGACACGCTCTCGCCGAGCGCCGGCAGGGTTACGGAAACCGCCATGGTTTCGGTTGCTCCTAACGATCTGTGCGGATGGTTCTGCGTGTCCGTGAGTCAGTCGTGCGAGTGCAGCGGCTTGCCGGCCAGCGCGAGGTGGGCCTCGCCGAGGGCCTCGCTCTGCGTCGGGTGCGCGTGGATGAGCTGCGCGACCTCCGCGGGCAGGGCCTCCCAGTTGTAGACCAGCTGGGCCTCGCCGACCTGCTCGCCCATACGGTCACCGACCATGTGGACGCCGACCACCGCACCGTCGCGGACCTGGACGAGCTTGATCTCGCCCGCGGTCTTGAGGATCTTGCTCTTGCCGTTGCCGGCCAGGTTGTACTTCAGCGTGACGACCTTGTCGGCGCCGTACAGCTCCTTGGCCTTGGCCTCGGAGATACCCACGGAGGCGACCTCCGGGTGGCAGTACGTGACGCGCGGCACGCCGTCGTAGTCGATCGGCACGGTCTTCAGGCCGGCCAGCCGCTCCGCGACGAGGATGCCCTCGGCGAAGCCGACGTGGGCCAGCTGCAGGGTCGGGACGAGGTCGCCGACCGCGGAGATGGTGGGCACGTTGGTGCGCATGTACTCGTCGACGAGGACGTAGCCGCGGTCCATGGCGACCCCGGCCTCCTCGTAGCCCAGGCCCTGGGAGACCGGGCCGCGGCCGACGGCCACGAGCAGGACCTCGGCCTCGAACTCCTTGCCGTCGGCCAGGGTGACCTTGACGCCGTCGGCGGTGTACTCGGCCTTGGAGAAGAAGGTGCCGAGGTTGAACTTGATGCCCCGCTTGCGGAACGCGCGCTCCAGCAGCTTGGAGCTGTTCTCGTCCTCGGCCGGCACGAGGTGCGGCAGGCCCTCGACGATGGTGACGTCGGCGCCGAAGGACTTCCACGCCGAGGCGAACTCGACGCCGATGACGCCGCCGCCGAGGATGATCGCCGACTTCGGCACGCGGTCCAGGACCAGCGCGTGGTCGGAGGAGATGATGCGGTCGCCGTCGATGGCCAGGCCCGGCAGCGACTTCGGCACGGAGCCCGTCGCCAGCAGCACGTGCCGGCCGGTGTAGCGCTGGCCGTTCACGTCCACGGACGTGGGGGAGGAGAGCCGGCCCTCACCGGTCACGTAAGTGACCTTGCGGGAGGCCACCAGGCCCTGCAGGCCCTTGTAGAGGCCCGAGATCACGTCGTCCTTGTACTTGTGGACCCCGGCGATGTCGATGCCCTCGAAAGTGGCCTTGACACCGAACTGATCGGCCTCGCGGGCCTGGTCCGCGATCTCACCGGCGTGCAGCAGAGCCTTCGTGGGGATGCAGCCGCGGTGCAGGCAGGTGCCGCCGAGCTTGTCCTTCTCGATCAGGGCGACGTCCAGACCGAGCTGCGCCGCGCGCAGGGCCGCGGCGTAGCCGCCGCTACCGCCACCGAGGATCACTAGGTCGAAAACGGTGCTGGCGTCGTTCGCCACGTCACGTCCTCCATGCATGGATACGCCGGAGCCGGTCCGTCGTGACCGGGCGGCGGCTTTTGTTCGGCCGCTTCTGTTAAACGGGGCCCTGTCGTGCCGAGACAACATCTTCGCACTTGTTCGGGGCGGACGAGGCACCGGGCCGGTGTCTGAGACGTACGGAACGTCCCCGGCCGGGGCTACTCGCCGGTATCCCCCTACGGAATACGGAGCGGTTGCGCTCTTTGCTCGCTCTTGGCGAACGCGTACGGCCCCGGATGCCATACCCGGGGCCGTACGGAATGTGCCGAGGCTTACACCGCGGTCAGAGCAGCTCGCCCTCGCCGGCCTTCTCGGCCACGCGCACCAGGGTGCGGATGGCGGAGCCGGTGCCGCCCTTGGGGGTGTAGCCGAAGGGGCCGGACTCGTTGAAGGCGGGGCCCGCGATGTCCAGGTGGGCCCAGGTGATGCCCTCGCCGACGAACTCCTTCAGGAACAGGCCGGCCGCCAGGCCGCCGCCCATGCGCTCGCCCATGTTCGCGATGTCCGCGGTGGGGGAGTCCATGGCCTTGCGCAGGTCGGCCGGGAGCGGCATCGGCCAGGACGGCTCGCCGACCTCGGTCGCGACCTCGTGCACCGCGGTGCGGAAGGCGTCGTCGTTGGACATGACGCCGAAGATGCGGTGGCCCAGGGCCAGCACCATGGCGCCGGTCAGGGTCGCCACGTCGATGATCGCGTCGGGCTTCTCCTCCGAGGCGCGGGTGAGGGCGTCGGCCATGACCAGGCGGCCCTCGGCGTCGGTGTTGAGCACCTCGACGGTCTTGCCGCTGTACATCCTCAGCACGTCGCCGGGGCGGGCGGCGCTGCCCGAGGGCATGTTCTCGGCGAGCGCCAGCCAGCCGGTGACGTTGACGGGCAGGCCGAGGCGCGCGGCGGCGACCACGGTGGACAGCACGGCGGCGGCGCCGCTCATGTCGCACTTCATGGTCTCGTTGTGACCGGCCGGCTTCAGGGAGATGCCGCCCGAGTCGTAGGTGATTCCCTTGCCGACCAGCGCCAGGTGCTTGGCGTCGCGGCCCTTGGCGCCGGTGTAGGCGATCTTCACCAGGCGGGGCGGGTTCGCCGAGCCCTGGCCGACGCCCATGATGCCGCCGTAGCCGCCCTTGACCAGTGCCTTCTCGTCCAGCACCTCGATCTTGAGGCCGTGCTCCTTGGCGGCCTCCTGCGCGAGCGCGGCGAAGGACTTCGGGTGGAGGTCGTTCGGCGGCATGTTGATCAGGTCGCGCGCCCGGTTGACCTCCGCCGCGACGACGGCGGCCCGCTCGGCGGCGGCCTTGAACGCCTTGTCCCGCGGCTTCGCGCCGACCAGCGCGACCTCGGCGAGCGGCGCCTTGCCGCCCGACGACTGGTACGTGGTGTACACGTAGGCGCCGAGCAGCGCGCCCTCGGCGACCGCCTGCGCGGCGTCCGCGTCCTGCACCGGGAGGGCGTAGGCGGCCTTCTTCGAGCCGGCCAGCGCGCGGGCGGCGGCACCGGCGGCCTTGCGCAGCGCCTCGGTGTCGTACGAGGCGCCGTCGGCCGGGGCCTCACCGAGCCCGACCGCCAGCACGACCGGGGACTTCAGGCCGTCCGGGGAGGGGAGCTTGGTCACCTCACCCTCAGCGCCCGAGGCGCCCAGTGTCTCGAGCGTCGCGGCGAGCCGGCCGGCGAAGGCCTGGTCCACCGCCTCCGCCCCGGCGGCGACCTCGGGGCCCTTGGCGCCCTTGGTCACACCGACGACGACGGCGTCAGCGCGCAGCGCTGCCGCGGAGGAGGTGCTGAGAGTCAGTGCAGTCACGGTGATGCGGATCCTGTTCCTTCGGGGGTCCAATACTTGACGCCGGACTCCGTCCGGCTCCCCCTCGGGTCCCGACGCCGGGCGTCCTTCGCGGCACGGGCAGGGGGGGTGCAGCACCGACCTTACGCTCACTCCTGTCACTTGCGACCGCGACCTGCTCCCATGGCGGCGAAGGCGCGGGTTTTCCCTAGCGGAGCGCGCCCGCCCGGCACCCCGGGCAGGGTCCCGATCCGCCGCCGCTCGGCGGGAGTTGGGGCATCCGCCCGCCCTTGGTGAGGCCGTCGCCGGGCGCTCAGCCCAGGGTGAGCACCAGGAGCGCGGTCGTCGCGGAGGTCTCGCACAACGCGCCGAAGACGTCACCGGTGACGCCGCCCAGGCGTCGGCGGCACCGCAGCAGCAGCAGTTCCGCGGCGGCAAACGCCAGCGCCGCGGCCACCGCGCAGCGCACCGCGTCCGGCAGGCCGAGGGCGGCCCCGCAGGCGGCGCACACCAGAACCGTCAGCCCGGCGAGCGCCCAGGCGGTACGAGCGGGGACGGCGCCCGCCACGGCCGCGCCGAGGCCGCCGGGACGGGCCGCGGGAACGCCGTCGCGGCAGGCCAGCGTCATCGCCGCGCGGCCGGTGAGCCCGGCCAGGGCGGCGGCCACCGCGCCCCGGGTCCAGGACTGGCCGTACAGTTCGGCGAGCGCGGCGACCTGCGCCAGCAGGACGAGGACCAGGGTGAGCACGCCGAAGGGGCCGATGTCGGACTGCTTCATGATGCGCAGCGCGTCCTCGGCGGGCTTGCCGCTGCCGAGCCCGTCGGCGGTGTCGGCCAGCCCGTCCAGGTGCAGCCCCCGCGTCAGGGCGGCGGGGACGGCGGCGCCGGCGACCGCGGCGGGCAGCGGCCCCGAGCCGAGGAGCAGCAGCAGTCCGCCGGCCGCCGCCGCGCACAGCCCCACGACCAGTCCGGCCGGCGGCGCCCAGAGCATCCCGGCGCGGGCCGCCGGGCGGTCCCAGCGGGTGACCCGGATCCGCAGCACCGTCAGCGTGCCGAAGGCGAAGCGCAGTCCGTCGGCGGCCGAAGCGGCGGGGGGTGCGGGAGCGGGGGCGGGGTCGGCGGTCATGGCGTGCAGGGTAACGGCCGGTCCGGAACGGTATGAACGACGCGCGCTGGTCGGGCCAGGCCCGTTGCGGCGGCCACAGGACCGGCGGCCTCACCGGGCGCTCAGGCCCCGGCACGTCCGCTGGGGGCAGGGCGCGCGGCGGCTGGCGCCGGTCCCCCGGACGGTGATGGTGAGCGTCTGCGCCTCGACGGCCGAGGCCTCGCCTCGGCCGTCGAGGCGCGGCGCTCGCGGTGGCGGTCGGCCGCTCCGGGCCCTCGATCGTCTTCGTGCCGCCGAGCAACCCGGTGATCAGGGCCGGCTGCCGCACGGAGGGGCGGGCGCGCACCTCGTCCAGGGTCCGCGGCACGGCATCGTGGACCTGGGCGGGCACCCGCCGGGTACCGCGGCGGCCGTCGCGGCCTCGCCGTACCCGGCGGCCTCCCGCCGCCACAGCGAGGCGTCCGGGGTGCGGCCGGGAAGCCCGCGGCCCACGCGCTCGCCAGTCCGGCCGGGGATGTTCGCCGCCCTTCTCGCAGAGCAGGAGACGCGGCTCCCGGACCGGCCGGTACTCGGCGCTCGCGCGGTGCCCGGCACCCAGCAGGCCGGCCAGGCCGACCATGCGCGGATACCCGACGGTGGACGCCGCGCCGCGTTCGGCCAGACCGAAACAGGCCGTTCCCATAGGTCCGGAACCCAGGGGAACGGCCTGTTTCGCGACGTGTCAGAAACGTTCCGGCAGCTCCGCCGACAGGGCCGCCGCCGCCTTGAGCAGGGGTAGTGCCAACAGCGCACCAGTGCCCTCACCCGCCGTCACCTTCTGGTCCAGCAGCGGTTCGATGGACAGCCGGTCCAGCGCCTTGACCTGGCCGGGCTCACCGCTGGCCTGCCCGGCCAGCCACCAGTCCGGCGCCCGGAAGGCGATCCGCTGCGCGACCAGCGCGCACGCCGCGGACACCACACCGTCCAGCACCACCGGCAGCTTCCGCACCGAGGCCTGCAGCAGGAAACCGGTGATCGCGGCCATGTCCGCGCCGCCGACCGCCGCCAGCAGCTCCAGCTGGTCGCCCAGCACGGGCCGGGCCCGGCGCAACGCGTCGCGGATCGCCGCGCACTTGCGCATCCACGCGATGTCGTCGATGCCCGAACCGCGGCCGGTCACCACCGAGGCGTCCGTACCGCACAGCGCCGCGATGAGCACCCCGGCAACCGTGGTGCCGCCCACGCTCAGGTCGCCGAGGAGCACCAGGTCCGTGCCGGAGTCGGCCTCCTCGTCGGCGACGGCCATCCCGGCCCGGAAGGCCGCCTCGGCCTCCTCGGCCGTCAGCGCGTCCTCCACGTCGATCCGGCCGGAGCCGCGCCGTACCCGGTGCGCCGTCACGTCGGCGGGCAGGTCCTCGGCCGGGGCGTCCACGCCCACGTCCACCACCCGCACCGCCGCTCCGTACTGACGGGCCAGCACATTGACCGGCGAGGCCCCGTCCAGGACATGCCGCACCAGCTCCACCGCGGTGCCCGCCGAACGGGCCGACACCTTCAGCGCCGCCACCCCGTGGTCCGCCGCGAAGAGCACGGCCTTGGGCCGCTCGATCGGGCGTACGGTCGCCACGCCCTGGGCCGCCGACAGCCAGTCGGCGAGCTCGGCCAGTCCGCCCAGCGCGCCGGCCGGGCGCACCAGCCGCTGCCAGCGGTCGCGTGCGTCACGGCGCACACCGGCGTCCGGACGCTCCACCAGGGTCGCGAAGTCATCAATGTTCAGGCCGCTCACGGGGTCGAACACTACCGGTCCGGGGGGCCGCGCGCCGAGGTCAGCCCCGCAGCGCCACCGCCTGTCCCGCGACCACCAGCAGCACGTGTTCGGACTCGTCGGCCAGCGCGACGTTCAGCCGCCCCAGCTCGTCGCGGAATCTGCGTCCGGCGGCGGTGGCCGGGACGACCCCGGAGCCGACCTCGTTGCTGACCGCCACGACCGTGCGGCGGGTCGCGCGCCAGGCCGCCACCAGCTCCCCGACGCGGCGGCGCAGTTCGCGCTCGGCGCCCTCCGCCCACTGTTCGTCGTCCCACGCGCCGAGCGCGTCCATGGTGTGCGTCAGCCACAGCGACAGGCAGTCGATCAGCAGCGCGGGCCCGTCCCCGTCGGCCAGCAGCGGCAGCAGGTCGCAGGTCTCCACCGTCCGCCACGACTGCGGGCGCCGCTCCCGGTGCAGCGCCACCCGCTCTGCCCACTCCGGGTCGCCGCCCGGCGTCCCGCCGGTGGCCACGTAGACCACGTCGGGGAAGGCCGACAGCCGTCGCTCCGCCTCCACCGACTTGCCCGACCGTGCCCCGCCCAGGACGAGTGTGCGCCGCGGCACGTCGGGCACGTCGTGGAGGTCGCCGACCGTCAGCGTCGTGCCGTCCGGCACCGCCCGTACGCCGAGCGCGGCCAGCCGGCGCCGCAACTCCGGCCCCGGGTGGACGCGGTGGTCCAGGTGGACCGCGAGGACGTCGGTGGTGCTCCCGACCGCGCCGGCCGCGCGCAGCCGCGCCAGCGCGTCCGGCCGGCCCACGGCGTCCAGCAGCACCATCCGGTACGGCTCCACGGCCTCAGGCAACCCCGCGGGGGCGCACTCCGGCGGCAGGTACAGCAGCCGTTCGCCCTCCGGTCCCGTCACCTCGTACCCGGAGCCGGGCGCGTCGACCGGCACCGCCAGGACCCGGTGCCCGGTCCGCAGCGTGATCTCCTGCCCGGGCGCCACCCGGCCCGGCGCGGGCGGTCCCGCCGGGATCTCCAGGGCCGGCCCGTCGTGCGGGTGCGACAGCAGCACCTGGCGGACCCCGGCGAGCGAACGGCCGGAGCGGGCCGCGGTCAGCGCGAGACCCGGCGTCAGGTCGAGCAGCAGCACCCCGTCCACGAGCAGTGCGGTCGCCGCCCGCGCCTGGTCGCCCACCGCCGTCGCGCACGCCGCGCACGGGCAGTCGGTCAGGGGCACGCCGCCGGGGCCGCCGGTGCCGAGGAGAGTCAGTTCCACGTGCAGATCCTCTCGCGTCCGCGCACGCTACGCTGCCGGGCAGGCACCCCCAGGGACGAGGAGACGGACATGGCGTGGACGTGGCGTTTCGAGAAGACCGACGGCACGGAGGCCACCCCCGCGGTCGAGCCCGAGGAGTTCACCACGCAAGGCGACGCCGAGTCCTGGATCGGCGAGGTCTGGAAGGACCTCCTCCAGGGAGGCGCCGACCAGGTACACCTCTTCGAGGACGGCACGAAGATCTACGGCCCGATGAGCCTGCACGCCGACGAGTGACCGCGCGCCCGGGCGGCCGGGGGATCCGGCCGCCGCCCCCCGCGGGGGGCGGGGGGGGGGGGGGGCCC